>NZ_LGDO01000473.1:0-200 GCF_001279805.1 Streptomyces sp. XY431 | reverse complement strand
CGAGTTCGCTGCCGGGGGTGGGCACGACATACCCGACCAGACGCTTCTCACCCGGACGGTCCTCCCGCACCAGGACGACCGCCTGCGCGACCCCGGTGGGACGGGCCAGCGCGCTCTCCACCTCGCCCAACTCGATCCGGAAACCACGCACCTTCACCTGGTCGTCACCACGACCCAGGTACTCCAACTCCCCATCCACA
>NZ_LGDO01000472.1:0-200 GCF_001279805.1 Streptomyces sp. XY431 | reverse complement strand
CGGTTGGTGAAACGCACGACGCCGCTGGTCACCGGGCCGCCCTGTGGTGGGGGTGGTCGGGTGCAGCGGCGTTGTTGTGGTGCGTCCCCGTAGGTGGGGTGGGGGGTGTTACTTGGTGAGGCCGGCCTTGACGGAGCAGACGGGCCAGGCGCCGGGGCCCTGGGCGGCGAGGACCTTCTCGCCGATGGTGATCTGCTGGG
>NZ_LGDO01000471.1:0-200 GCF_001279805.1 Streptomyces sp. XY431 | reverse complement strand
TGGTCAGGGCATCGGGGTCGATCGGGTAGTTCTCGAACACCGTGAGCGTGTCGAAGAGTTCGCCCACCCCGGCGAGGCGCTGGATGTCGGCGAGACCCAGATGCTGGTGAGCCATCAGCTCCACCTGCTGGGACTGCACCTCGGCCAGCAGCTCCTCCAGCGAGGACGCCGCGTCCAGCCGCACCCGCACCGGAACCGTG
>NZ_LGDO01000470.1:0-201 GCF_001279805.1 Streptomyces sp. XY431 | reverse complement strand
AGGGTCTGGCCACCGCGGAGGAAGCCGTCGGCCACTACCGAGCCCTGGCCGACGCGACCCCCGACGCCTACCTCCCTCACCTGGCCAGCGCGCTCAACAGCGTTTCCATCCGGTTGGGCGAGGAGGGCCGACGGGCGGAGGGTCTGGCCGCCGTCGAAGAATCCGTCGCCATTCGCCGCGCCCTGGCCGAGACGAACCCCG
>NZ_LGDO01000469.1:0-49298 GCF_001279805.1 Streptomyces sp. XY431 | reverse complement strand
CTCCCGGGTCGCCCTCATCACCGACGCCATGGGCGCCGCCGGCATGGGCGACGGCCTCTACCCCCTCGGCCCGCTCCAGGTCGAGGTCAAGGACGGCGTGGCCCGACTGGTCGAGGGCGGTGCGATCGCCGGCTCGACGCTCACCCTGGACGTCGCGTTCAAGCGCTCGGTCACGGTCAACGGCCTCGGCCTGAACCAGGCCGTGGAGTCGCTCTCCACCGTCCCGGCCCGACTGCTCGGCCTCGCCGACCGGGTCGGCACCCTGGAGACCGGAAAGCTCGCCGACCTCGTCGTGGTCGACTCCACCAGCTACGACCTGGTCGCCGTCATGCGCCGCGGCGAGTGGATCACCGGCGGCGACCGCTTCGCCCCGATCACCACCGCCTGACCCGTACGACCCCACCACGCACGACGGCCGCCCGCTCCCCCAAGGGGAGCGGGCGGCCGTCGTGCGTGGGGCCTACGCGGCCTCCAGCACCACCTGGTCGAGCAGGATCGTGCCGCTGCCCGGCGGCAGCGAGATCACGATGGTGTTCGGGCCCGCCTGCATCGGCGGGGTTATGTAGGTGTTGAACCAGGACGAGGCGGGGTCCTTGCCCGGGGAGTAGTTCTTGAAGAACAGTCCGCCCGGCCAGTCCTTGCCGTTGACCGCCGTCGTCGCCCGCACGTCGGCGGCGGCGTTGCTGTAGTGCACGGTGAACTTGTAGGTCCCGGCCGTCGCCAGCTCGCCGGCCCAGGTGATCGTCCCGCCGGGGTTGAGCGTCAGGTAGCTGCCGTCCGAGGACTTGGTGCCCTTGACGGTGTTGCCGACCGGAGCGCTCTGCGCCTGCAGCTGGCTCGCGTCCACCGTGCCCAGGCCACCGGTGCCGGAGGCGGTCGCCGACGGGGTGGCCGACGCGGAGCCGGTCGGGTTCGCGCTGCCGGTGCCGGTGCCCGGGCCCGCCGAGACGCCGGCCGAGGCACTGGCCTTGGCGGACTTCTCCTTGTCGCTGTCCGGGTCCCCGCCGGTGAGGGCCACCGCGGCACCGATCGCGATCGCCGCGACCACGGCCACCGCGCCGATGACGGCGCCCTTGCCCCGGCCGCCGCCGCTCGGCCGCTCCTCGCCCGGCTGCGGGCGGGAGTGCTCGGCGTAGCGGGTCTGCTGGGTGGGGGCGGCACCGAAGTCGCCCTGCGCCGGGTACGGCTGCTGCGGCGGCTGGGCCTGCGGGTAGCCGGGCTGCTGGTAGCCGGGCTGCGGCTGGTGGGGCTGCTGCGGCCGGGGCGGCTGACCGTACTGGGCGCGGCCGACCTCCATCGGGCGGCTGTAGGGGGTGCGGGGCACGCCCTGCTGCGGCTCGGCCGGCTGCCCGGAGGCGCCGTCGGCCGGACGGTAGAGGTAGCCGAACGGATCGTCGTCCTGAGGGACGCCGCCCTCCGGCCCCTGGGGCGCCCCGCTGCTGCCGGCAGTGGTCACGGTGGTCAACTCCCCCATCGCGGTCGCGCCGCCGCACTGCCGTGCCGTCCGGCGCTGATCGTGGTCGCTCGTACCCCCGGAACACTACCTGTCGTCGGCTACGCCCCGAAAAGACCCCTTAACAACCCACGGGTAGCTTGCGCCCGCCCAGGACCCCGGTTCAGCCGGCCCGCCGGTGCGAGCGTTCGCCGCGGGCACCGCGCACCGCACCGCCCCGGGCCCGCTTCTCGTCGTACATCCGCTCGTCGGCGGTGTGCAGGACCTCTTCGATGCTCATCCCGCAGCCGGCCCAGCCGATGCCGAGGCTCACCCCGACCCGCATCGCCCGGCCGTCGATCCGCATCGGCGGGATGATCGCGTTGCGCAGCCGGTGGGCGAGGTCCTTCGCCTCGTCGCGGCCGATGCCGTCGGCCAGCACCACGAACTCGTCGCCGCCGAACCGGGCCACCGTGTCGCCGTCCCGGACGGCCCCGCTGAGCCGGCGGGCCACCTCGACCAGGACGGCGTCCCCGGCGTTGTGCCCGAACCGGTCGTTGATCGACTTGAAGCCGTCGAGGTCGCAGAAGAGCACCGCGAGCCCCTTCTCCACGGCGGGCGGGGGGCTCGAACGGAACGGTCCGGTCCGGATCTCGCCGCCGGGGCCGTGGTCCGGCGGCACCACGGCGTGCACATGGTCGCCGTAACCGTTCGCGCCGTCCGGCGCGCCGGCGGACGCGACCGCCGGATAGCCCTCCGGGAGGCCGTAGCCGTGCGCCGGGTCCATGCCCTCGTACCCGACGGGCGTGCGGTGGGGGTCCCCGAACAGGTGCTCCGGGTACCCGCCGAAGCCGTCCTCGGGGCGGAGCGCGGCCGCGTACCCGGCGCCGCCGTGACCGGAGTCCCCGGGCGGGACGGCCTGGTGCCCGGCGGCGACCGCCTGCGGCAGGGCGCAGAGCCGGCGCCCGAGCCTGGCCTTGAGCTCGGCCCCGTTCGGCAGCCCGGTGAGCGCGTCGTGGCTGGCCCGGTGGGCGAGCTGGAGCTCGTGCCGCTTGCGGTCCTCGATGTCCTCGACGTGGGTGAGCAGGAAGCTCGGGCCCTCGGCGGCGTCGGCCACGATCGAGTTCCGCAGACAGACCCACTGGTACCCGCCGTCCCGGCGGGAGAGTCGCAGTTCCGCCCGGCCGCTCTCGGCACTGGTGCGCTCCAGCAGCGTCCGGTCGTCGGGGTGCACGAGATCGGCGAAGCTCTGCTGGCGCAGCACCGCCCGGGGGCGTCCGAGCAGACGACAGAGCGCGTCGTTGACCCTGGTCAGCTGGCCCCGCCCGGCGCCGTGGAGTTCGGTGATGGCCATCCCGCTGGGGGCGTACTCGAAGGCCTGGCGGAAGCTCTCCTCGCTGGCCCGCAGCGCCTGCTGCTCCTTCTCCAGGCGGGCCAGCGCGCGTTGCATCTCGGCGCGCAGCCGGGCGTTGCCGATCGCGATGGAGGCCTGCAGCGAGAACATCTCCAGCGCCTCGCGGGTCCAGGCCCCGGGCCGTTTGCCGCTGCGCGGCCGGTCCACCGAGAGGACGCCGAGCAGGTCGCCGCCGGCGCTGTACATCGGGGCGAGCAGACCGTCGGCCGGGTGCCAGTCGTTGGCGTAGACCGGCATCGCACCGTCCCCGATCCAGCGCGGGATGTCGCTGGCCACGGCCCAGCCGCGGTCGTAGGGGAGGAAGCGCAGGGTGCCCCAGTGGTCGCTGACGCCGAGCAGCCGGTCCCAGGACTCGCGGGAGCCGACCTGGCCGAGCAGTACGGAGGGGCCGCCCATGGCGCTCTCCTCCAGCTCCCAGACGGCCGCCACCACCAGGTCTCCGTCGGGCCGGACCAGGCTGACCGCGGCGGCGTCGAATCCGAGCCCGTGCACGGCGCCCTCGACCACGGCCTGCAGCGTTCCTGCCAGGCTGCGGGCAGCGTTGAGGTCCGCCACGACCCGGTGCAAGGTGCGGAGGGTCGCGAGACGGACATAAGGCTCCGACTCGGCTTCCATGCGGGGGCTCCCCGGCTGCTTCGGATAGGTCTTGATTGGTTATCGTCCGATTGCCAGAAGAACTGAATCACAGGGAGCACAGCGTTCGGCACGCTCGGTCAGCAATAGGTCAGCACTTGTGACTTAAATCACACGACACTAATGCACCCTTAATCGGTTCATCTGCCCCATAACGGGACAAAAAGCCCCATCGGCACATTTCCGGTGGTCGGTCGAAATGGCCCGGCGCTGTAGCCGACTGACCGCCGGGCAGGCCCTCCCCTTCACTCCTGGGAGTGAGGCCGGGCGCGAACCGTAACCTTCCCGCCGCCCGGGCGGACCGAGCCGCGCTGCGTCGCTGGTCCTACGACCAGGGTCCGATGTCGTTTCCCCCGGTCGCGGGCTAGCGTGCCTACGTGTACCCGTCACCGCAGCCCGAAGCTGCCTCCCAAGCGTCCCCCGACGAGTTCCGGGCGGCGCTCTCCCAGCTCGCCTCCGGTGTCAGCCTGGTGACCGTCCACGACCCGGACGACGGCGAGGACGTCGGCATGACCGCGACGTCCTTCCTGTCCGTGTCGCTGGAACCGCCGCTGGTCCTGATCTCCGTCCGCGAGGACTCCCGGATGGACGAGGTGCTCTCGCGGGCCGGGACCTGGGCGGTCTCGCTGCTGTCCGAGGAGCAGAAGGCACTCGGCTCGCGGTTCGCCATGAAGGGCCGGCTCAGCGACCGGCTGCTGTTCGCCGACGCCCCGCACCACCGCGGCCCGTACAGCGGGGCCCCGCTGATCAGTGGCGCGCTCGCCACCGTGGAGTGCCGCACCGAGCAGCGGATGCCCGCCGGCGACCACACCCTGCTGCTCGGCCGGGTCCTGGAGGCCCGGGTTCCCGACCCCGGCGGCCGCCCGCTGCTGTACTTCCGCGGCGGCTACCGCTCCCTGGGCTGACCCCGGCGCCGGCCGGACACCACCGGACACGCCGGGCACTGCCGGGTGCTGCCGCTACTCGCCGCCGCGCGGGGAGCGCCGCCCCTGCTTCAGCTCGGAGCGGTGCCGCTTGTTGGTGAGCCGCCGCTCGACCATGCCCCGGCTGGGCCTGGTCGCCCGGCGCGCCTTCGGCGGCGGGGCGGTCGCCTCGCCGAGCAGCGAGGCCAGCCGGGCCGCGGCGACCTCACGGTTGCGCCACTGCGAACGGTGCTCGGAGGCCCGGACCACCAGCACCCGACCGTCCACCAGCCGGCCGGCCAGCCGCTCCAGGGCGCGCTCCTTCCACACCTCGGGCAGCGCCGCGGAGGCGGCCAGGTCGTAGCGGAGCTCGACCTGGGTGTCGGAGGTGTTGACGTGCTGGCCACCGGGGCCGGAGGAACGCGAGAAGCGCCAGACGAGCTCGGCGTCGGGGACGACCACCGACCCCCGTACGCGGATGGGCTCAGGCATGGGCCCATCATCCCGCGCCGGACCACGCCGGGTCACCCGGTTATCCGGCCGTCCCGCGCCAACCCCGACAATGTCCCTGTGATCGAGCTCGGCTACTCCCTCTCCAACCGCTTCCCCGACCCCCCGCAGACCGACTACCGGTCCGCGGGCGTGCGCGAGCTGCGGTACGACCTGTTCTGCGGCGACGTCCACGTCGAGGACGAGGAATCGGACCTGTCCACAGCCTGGGGATGGGTCCCGGTGCTGGACTTCGCCTGGGCCCTGTGCGACATCGTCGAGGAACTCGACCGCGACCCGGACGGCGGCCGCGCCGCCCGGGTGCAGACCGCCGACCTCGACTTCACCCAGAACACCCATCTGCTGCGGTTCGCCCGCCGCTTCAACTGGGTAGAGGTGACGGCCACCTGGCTGCCGGACGAGCCGCCGGTCGTGGTGCGCCACGGCGATCTGCGCCGCGAGGCCAGGGATTTCCTCCAGGACACTCTCGCCGACCTCTTCGACATGCACCCGGATCTCGCCGACAATCCGGTTGTCTGGGAACTCCAGGGCAGGTTCCGGCGCGTCTGACGGGGAATACCCGAAACCGTGCCGGCGGCGGAAAAGAAACCGGCCGCGCGGAACCAACCCTCGCGGTTCCCGCGTTATCCCCGGCAACAGCAATCGAAGGGACAGCACACACCATGCCAGTGAGCCTCTCCAAGGGTGGCAACGTCTCGCTGACCAAGGAGGCCCCCGGCCTGACCGCGGTCACCGTCGGCCTCGGCTGGGACGTCCGCACCACGACCGGTGCCGAGTTCGACCTGGACGCCAGCGCCATCGTGCTGAACGCGGACGGAAAGGTGCTGTCCAACAGCCACTTCGTCTTCTTCAACAACACCAGCACCCCGGACAACACCGTCGTCCACACCGGTGACAACCGCACCGGCGAGGGCGCCGGCGACGACGAGGCGATCAACGTCAACCTCGCCACGCTGCCGGCCGAGGCCGCCCGGATCACCTTCCCGGTCTCGATCTACGACGCCGTCACCCGGTCGCAGAACTTCGGCCAGGTCCGCAACGCCTACATCCGCGTGGTGAACGCGGCCGGCGGTGCCGAGATCGCCCGCTACGACCTCTCCGAGGACGCCGCGACCGAGACCGCCATGATCTTCGGCGAGCTCTACCGCAACGGCGCCGAGTGGAAGTTCCGCGCGGTCGGCCAGGGCTACGCCTCCGGCCTGGCCGGCATCGCCCAGGACTTCGGCGTCCAGCTCTGACGCTCCGCCCCCGCGGTGCCCTCCGGCGCCCGTCCCGCCACCCGGCGGGGCGGGCGCCGCGTCGTTCCCGGCGTCCCCGCCCACCGGCCGGGCCGGGGCACCGGGCCCGGAACGACGGAGCGGCGCCGGCGGACGGTCCTCCGTCCACCGGCGCCGCTCGGCACCGACCGCTCGCGCCGCCTCAGCGGGAGGCGCGGAGCTCCGGCACCTCGATCTGCTCGGTCTCGTCGTGCGGGGTCAGGTCGACCACCTCGGGGGCGGCCGGCCGGCCGACCTGGGGCAGCACCTGGGTCCGCTCCTCGGCGGCCTCCGGGGCCACGGAGGCCGCCGGCTCCTGCACCGCGTCCGGCACCTGGGTCGGTATCTGCGTCCGGGCCTGGGCCTGGGCCTGCGCCTGGGCGGCGACCACCTCGTCCCCCACCACGTCCGCGAGGTCGGCCCGCTCGCCGAGCTCCGCGACACTGCCCACCACCGGCGTCGGTGCGGCCGGCCGGACCCCGGCACCGGTACCGGCCCCCCGGCCGAAGAAGCTGAAGCCCTGGGGCCGCGCGGTCGCGGGCACCGCCGGGCGCGGCCGCTGCCGCTCGGCCGGCCGCACCGGCTGCGCCGCCGGCGCCCCGCCGAGCTGTCCCACGGTCGCCGTCAGCACCGGCCGGGCCGGCGCGGCGGGAACGGGCGTGGCCCCACCGGACGCGGACGGCGCGGACGGCGCCGTCGCGGGCGCGGGCACCCCGGGAGCGACCGGAGCCGGCACCACCGGCGCCACTCGCCCAGGCGCCCGCTCGGGCACCGGCGAGGGCACCGGCGCGGACGTCGTCGCGGGCGCCGTACGGGCCCGCAGCGCGACCTCCGCACCCGCCGCACGCTCCCGCTCTGCGGCGCGCTCCGCCTCCCGCCGGGCCTCCCGCTCCCGCTGCGCCTCCTGCTGCGCCGCCCGCCGCCCCAGCTGCCGCAGCACGGCCCCGGCACGGACGAAGGCGGCCGGACTGGCCGGGTACTTGGGGCGGCTCGCGGCCAGGGCCCGCTGGGTCGCCTCGGCCTCCTTGAGCGCCTGCTCGGCGACCATCACGGCCCGCTCCTTGAGCAGCCGGGCGATCTCCGTCTCGGCCTTCGCCAGCCGGGACTTCTCGGCGGTCAGCCGGCGCCCGAACCTGGTCGCCCGCTCCTCGGCCACCTCGGCCGCGTACTCCGCCTCGGCGAGCTGCTCCTCGAACCGCTCCTCGGCCCGCAGCCGCTGCGCCGCGGAGAGCTCGGCCGCCGCCCGGGCGGCCCGGTCGCGCTGCCGCAGCAGCACGGCGAAGCCGAGCGTCGCGAGCACCGCGGCGGCGCCCACCGAGCGCACCAGCACGGTGTCCTGACTGAACAGCAGCGCTCCCAGCGCGGCGACGAGGAGCACGCCGGCGGCGGTGGGGGGGAAGACCCGGCCGAGGACGGAGGAATGACGATGGCGTCCGCGAGACATGCCAAGAAACTAGCGTGCGAATTGGGGCCGTGTCAGCCCAGGGTCGGCTTCGGCCCTTGACACCGTGCCGGATCGACCGGACGCCTCCGGGAAATCACCCCAGGTCACCGGAACGGGGCCGGTCAGCGGGGGGTGGCCGCAGGCCCGTGCGCACCCGGGTCGTCGTGGTTCTCCGGCAGCCGGCAGATGTGCTGCAGCCAGAGCGCCGCCGCGATCACGGCCACGCCCGCCAGCACCGCGAGCCCGGCGGTGATCGCCTGGTCCTTGCGGGCCGGCACGTCCAGTTCGCCCAGCAGCTGGATCCCGGCGCCCGCGTAGATCCCGGTGACCACCGCCGACACCAGCGCGCTGGCCTGGCCGAGCACCACCGCGCGGGCCGCGCCCAGCGGGTCCACCCGCTTCGCGCCGGGCTGCCGCTCGCGCGCCGCCTTCAGCCGCGAGCGCAGCGAGAGCGCGGTCGCCAGCAGGATCACCGCCACCGCGGCCAGCACCACCGGTGCCGCGCCCGGCACCGCGGGCAGCGTGTCCAGGGAGGCCCAGAGCTTGGCACCGGCCCAGGACAGCGCCGTCGTGACGACGGTGATGCCGACCAGCAGACGGAGGCGAAGCAGCTTCACTCGGACGGGGTCCTTTCCCGGGCGGCGGGCGACGGGCGACACATGGCGGGCGACGACGGAACCGCCCGCCCCGGAGCTCCGGTGCGGCGGCGTCAGGCCACCGTACCGGGCCCGGCCCGGAGGGGTCCCCGGACCGGTGCCGACACCATGGGTACGCCCGGCGGCCCCGCGCGAGTTCCCCGGCCCGCCCGGCCCGGGAGCCGCGCCCGCGGCGCGGGTCTACTCCGGCAGGGTCAGCCGGATGTCCTCGCGGCGCCGGACACCCTGGGCGTCCGGGCCGCCGAGGGCCGCCAGCAGCTCGCCGACCGGCCCGTGCCCGGGCACCTCCGCCTCCGGCTGGGCGTCCAGCCACGGGGCGAGCACGAAGGCGCGCTCGTGCGAGCGCGGGTGCGGCAGCAGCAGCTCCGGGTCCTCGCTGACGACGCCCTCGTAGGCCAGGATGTCGACGTCCAGGGTGCGCGGGCCCCAGTGGACGGTGCGGACCCGGCCGAAGGCGTCCTCGATCGCGTTGCCGCGCTCCAGCAGGTCGCGGGGCGGCAGCGTGGTGCGGAGCACGACCACCGCGTTGTAGTACGCGGGCTGCTCGGAGGGGCCGCCCACGGCGTCCGTCTCGTACACGGCGGAGACGGCCTTGATCCTGAGCCCGGGCGTGTCCGCGAGGGCGTCCACGGCCCCCTGGAGGGTGTCCAGGCGGTTGCCGAGGTTGGAGCCGAGGGCGATCACGGCGCAGCGCTGGCTGTGCAGGGTGGTGTCGGCCGAGTCGACCCGCTGCTCCAGGTCGAAGGTGCTCGGCGCGGCGGTCGGGTCACTGGTGGTCATCGCACTTCCCCTAGGGCTGAGACGGGCCGCGCTGCGGCGGGCACCGGACACGCGGTACGGATCACCCGCGGGCCCGGTGGATGGTCACGGTCACGTCGTCGAACGGCACGGTGATCGGCGCGTCCGGCTTGTGCACGGTCACCTCGACCTCCTGCACCGGCTCGTGCTTCAGGCACTGGTCCGCGATCCGCTGGGCCAGGGTCTCGATCAGCTCGACCGGCTCGCCGGCGATGATCGCGGTGACCTCCTCGGCCACGATGCCGTAGTGCGCCGTGCGGGTCAGGTCGTCGCCGGCGGCGGCGGGACGGGTGTCCAGGAACAGCACCAGGTCGACCACGAAGGTCTGGCCCTCGGCCCGCTCACGCTCGAAAACACCGTGGTGGCCGCGGGCACGCAGGCCCCGCAGAGTGACGCGGTCCAGCAAACGAATCACTGCTCCAAGTCGGACGGGCCCCACCCGGACGAGAACGGCGGGCAGGGCGGAGACGGGCGTCGCGCCCGCCGCTGACCTTTTTGAATCTACCCGCGCGCGCCGACAACACCCGACCGTCCTACCCGGCACGAACCGTCGCCACGCACGCCGCATTGGCGATTGACGTGAACGTTCGGTGACCTGCCGGGAATTCCCCGGCCACCGGCCGGGGCCGTTTTCCCCGGATTTCCGGCCGGATCCCGGAATCAGTCCTCGTCGTCCTCGTCGGCGCTGGTCAGAACGGGTGAACCGTGGTGCGACCACAGTTTCCACCCGGCCGGAGTGCGCCGGAAGAGATTGGTCGACACGACCTTTCCGCCGACCAGCGGACCGAGCTCGCCCTCCTCCTCCGCCTCGCCGCCGGAAAGGATGTTCTCGGTGCACGTGACAAGGGCCACATCGCCCTGCACCTCCGCCTCCTCGTCGGTGAGGATGAACTGGATGTACTCGGTGTTCGCCATGATCAGCATGTAGGAGCGGGTCACCTGGGCCCGCCCGCGCAGCACCGGCCACCCCGGGTGGACGCAGACCACGCCCCCCTTGTCGTCCGCCTCGCCCGCGCCCAGCCAGGCGTCCTCGACCGCCTCCTGGTCGCCGTTCTCCAGTGCCTCGTAGAGCGCGCGGTTGGCCTCCAGGGCCGCCTCGCGGTCCGCCTCGGTGGACCGTCGGCCCGCTGTCTCCCCGCTCAACCTGCCGTCACCTGCCATGACCCTCCCGTCTTCGCCGAACGCTCACCCCTGCCGGGCCGCGCGCTGCCAGGCCGCGACCACGCGGACGGCATCCGCCGTCCCGGACACGTCGTGCACCCGCACCGCCCAGGCCCCGGCCTCCGCCGACAGCACCGACACCGCGGCGGTGGCGTCGTCGCGCTCCCGGGCCGGGCGCAGTTCCCCGGTTTCCGGGTCGGCCAGCAGCGTACCCAGGAACCGCTTGCGCGATGCGGCCACCAGGACGGGACGACGGAGCGCGGTGAGGGCGTCGAGCCGGCCGAGCAGCGCCCAGTTGTGCTCGGCGGTCTTCGCGAAGCCGAGCCCCGGGTCGAGGATCAGCTGCCGCTCGTCGACCCCGTCGGCGACCAGCGCGTCCACCCGGGCGGTGAGCTCGCCGACCACGTCGGCGACCACGTCGTCGTAGACGGCCAGCCGGTCCATGTCGGCGGACTGCCCGCGCCAGTGCATCACCACGAAGGGCACGCCGGTCGCGGCCACCACCCGGGCCATCGCGGGGTCGGCCAGCCCCCCGGAGACGTCGTTGACGAGCAGCGCGCCGGCCTCCACCGCCCGCTCGGCCACCGAGGCCCGCATGGTGTCGACGGAGACCGCGACCCCGGCGGCGGCCAGCTCCCGCACCACCGGGACGACCCGGCGCAGCTCCTCCTCCTCCGGCACCCGCTGCGACCCCGGCCGGGTGGACTCGCCGCCGACGTCGACCAGGTCGGCGCCCCTGGCGCGCAGCGCGAGGCCGTGGGCGATCGCCTTGGCGGGGTCGTGCCACAGGCCGCCGTCCGAGAAGGAGTCGGGGGTCACGTTGACCACGCCCATGACCGCGCAGCGGTCCAGCCGCGGCAGTCCGGAGGGCAACGAGTAGGGCACCGAATTGCTCATGCCCCCATTATCCGGTGGCCAGGACCGGGCCACCCGGCGCCCGCCCCCCGGCCCGGACCGCACCCGCCCCGGGCCCGGGCCGCCCCTGTCCCGGACAGCGGGCCGGCCCCCGCCGAGGAGCGTCCTCGACGGGGGCCGGCGGCCGTGCGCCCGGCTCAGGCGGCCTCGGTGACCTCCGGCCTGGCCCCGGCCGGCAGCAGCCCCTGGCGCCGCGGCTTGCGGCCGAAGCGCGGCATGCCGAGGGTGATGAAGGCCTCCGCCTGCATCGCCGCGAAGCCGATCCTGGGCAGGTCCCTGGTGTTCGGGAAGACCAGGAAGCGCGGCTCCCACTCCGGCTGGAACTTCGCGTTGAACTTGTACAGCGACTCGATCTGGAACCAGCGCGACAGGAACACCAGCAGCCCGCGCCAGGCGCGCAGCACCGGTCCCGCGCCGATCCGCTCGCCGCGCGCGAGCGCCGAACGGAACATCGCGAAGTTCAGCGACACCCGGCGCACCCCCATCGCCGGGACGGCCTGGAGCGCGGCGACGATCAGCAGCTCGTTCAGGCCCGGGTCGGCCGCCCGGTCACGGCGCATCAGCTCCAGCGAGATGCCGTCCTCGCCCCAGGGCACGAAGTGCAGCACCGCCTTGAGGTCGTCGCCGCTCTCGCCCTCCTCCGGCGCCTTGTGGGCGGTGACCACCACGCAGGCGTCGTCGCCCGGCTCGCCGAACCGTCCGAGCGCCATCGAGAAGCCGCGCTCGGTGTCGGTGCCGCGCCAGCGGGCCGCCGCGTCGGCGATCCGCTGCCGCTCCTCCCAGCCGAGCTCGGAGACCCGGCGGACCTGGCAGGAGTAGCCGTTGCGCTCGATCCGCTTGACCATCTGACGGACGTTGCGCATGGCCCGCCCGGCGAGCGAGAAGGAGGCCGTGTCGACGATCGCCTCGTCACCCAGCTCCAGCGCGTCCAGCCCCGCCTCCCGGGTCCAGACCTCGCCGCCGACCTCGCTGCAGCCCATCACGGCCGGCACCCAGGCGTGCTCGCGGGCCTCGGCCATGAACACCTTGATCGCGCCCGGCCAGGCCTCGACGTCACCGACCGGGTCGCCGGAGGCCAGCATCACGCCGGACACCACCCGGTAGGAGATCGCCGCCTTGCCGGTGGGCGAGAACAGCACGCTCTTGTCCCGGCGCAGCGCGAAGTAGCCGAGCGAGTCCCGCTCGCCGTGCCGCTCCAGCAGGGCCCGGACCCGCTCCTCGTCCTCGGCGGTCAGCTCCGGCTTCGGCTTCTCCGGCCGCAGGGCGAGGTAGGTGGTGGTGAAGGCGGTGATCAGACCCATCGCGCCGAGCAGGTACCCGACCAGGTCCTCCATCCGGTCCGAGTTGTAGTGCACCGGCCCCTCGAAGCCGAACAGCCCGTAGAGGACGTGCTCCAGCCGCTGGTCCAGGCCCGGGTGCCCCAGCTCGTACTTGGTCCGGGTACTGACGATCAGCAGGCCGATCAGCACGCTCACGGCGCCCAGGACGACCAGGTTGACCACCGCGCGCCAGCGGGTGCGGGGGTCGGCCTTGGCGTAGAACTCGCGCCGGTGGACCAGCATGACCACGAACAGCACCAGTGAGATGACCGCCGGGCCGAGCTGGTGCCAGCGCAGCAGGTGCAGCGCCGCGCCCACCGGCAGCAGCACGCACACCACCCGCCAGGCGCGCCGCTTGCGCCGGCGCAGCGCGTGCGCGAGCAGCACCAGGAGCAGGCCGATCATCAGGGTGCCGGCCGCGGCCAGCGTCGTGGTGCCGCCCGGCAGCTGCCCGGCGAAGGTGTGCACCTTGGTGTGCCGGAGCTTGGGGAACACCGCACTGGCGATGTCGACCAGTCCGATCAGCAGACAGGCGTAGCCGACCGCACCCGGGAGCCAGGCCCTCGGAACGGCGGCCGCTTGGGTACGAAGCGTCTGCAGGCCGCGACGGCGCTGCGGCTGCTCGGGGCTCGGCTCAACGGACACGGGAACGCTCATGGGGGTTCAGCGTAGAGGCTGTCGCGGGGTGTCCGGTCACTCCCGGGCGGGAGCCGTGATGGACCTTCATGCGTTTTCCTTCATCTGGCAAGACGCACACCAAGGAACCGGCAACGAAGGGTAAACCGGCGCCCCGGGGGCGCTGCGAATTGAGCCGAGGGGTGGGTGCCGGGGGCCCCTCACCGCGTGGCGCGACGAGCCCCCGCGTACGTGCTACGTACGGTGGACGCCGCATTTTAGGGCGTCGGTTGCGCGCGAGCGCCACCGGGATCCCGGTCCCGCCCCGGCGTCCGGACAGCCTAGCCGCGGTGGCCCGGGCTGACGCACCGCCAGACGATGAAACCTGCACTGTCAGTGTCCCACCGGAAGGCCGACAGCATGGAACTGACCAGCGACGCGCTGATGAACTCGCTGCTTGCCCTGGGTTCGGCCGCGCTCGTGATCACCCTGTGGCTGTGGCCGCGGCTGGCCAGGCAGCGCCCACTCCCGGTGCTCGGCCGGGTCGGCCTGTTGACGGTGACTCAGGTCGTGCTGGTGTCGGTGCTGGCGCTCAGCGTCAACAACTCTTTCGGGTTCTACACCTCCTGGGACGACCTACTCGGCTCCGGCGGCACCAAGCTCGCCCTCACCAGCAACGAGAACCACAAGGGTGGTGCGCCGGTCGGCGACGCGCTGGTCCAGCCGACCAACGAGGGCGGCCTGGAGACGGTCGGGGACCTGCCCAAGGGGCCGCCCGAGGAGGTCGGCAGGGTCGAGTCGGTCCGGATCACCGGCAAGGAGACCGGACTGTCCGACCAGATGTTCGTCTACCTGCCGCCGGAGTACTTCGACCCCAAGCTCGCCCTCACCCGGTTCCCGGTGATGCTGGCGATCGCCGGCTACCCGGGTATCACGGTCAATCTGATGAAGGAGCTGCCGGTCGTCCAGCAGGCGGTGGAGCTCCAGCGGGCCGGCAAGATGCAGCCGACCATCGTGGTGCTGTCCCGCCCGACCCTCAACCCGCCGCGGAACACCGAGTGCGTGGACGTCGCCGGCGGGCCCCGCACCGAGACCTGGTTCACCAAGGACGTCCCCGAGGCGCTGCACTCCGCCTACCGGATCGGCCGCTCCCCCGCCTCCTGGGCCGTCTTCGGCTACTCGACCGGGGGCAGCTGCGCGTTCCGGCTGGCGATGCGCTTCCCGAACGTGTTCGGCGTCACGGCCGGACTGCACGGCGACGTCAAGGTCGTCGAGGACCAGTTCACCGGCGGCAGCCTGTTCGGCGGGGACCGGACGCTGACCGAGCAGAGCGACCTCACCTGGCGGCTGCAGAACCTGCCCGCCCCGCCGCTGTCGATGCTGGTGGTCTCCACCCGCAAGGAGGCCGACTACCCGCAGACGGTCCAGTTCGTCGAGCTGGCCCAGCAGGTGGCCGCCGGCAATCCGCAGTTCCAGGTGGAGTCGATGTACCTGGACGACGGCGGCCACAACTTCGAAAGCTGGATCCGCGAGCTGCCGGCCACACTGGAATGGGTGGGCCACCACCTCGGCTAGGGCGTGCCGCTAGGACACCTGGGTGATTACCGGCGGGTCGGGCGCAGCACGGGCCGCCGCGGGGGACGTATCGCGACCGCCCCGGCCGGCCGACGGCCGGGGCGGTCCCTGATCCGGGCAGGAGGCCCCATGCTCAGCACCCGATCGCTCTTCGAGGCGATCTACCGGAACGACGAGGCCTACCAGTTGTTCTGCAGCATCGCCGCCGGCGGCGAGGACCAGGGCGGCTGGGAGAACGAGCGGATCACCGAACTCACCCGTGACCCGGTCCTCGCCCCGAAGATCGCCCGGCACGGCGCCGACGAGCGCAAGCACGGCCGGATCTTCACCCAGCTGCTGCACAAGCGCGGCCTGCCGAAGGTCGACGTCCCCGCCGAGGCCGACTACTGCATGCTGCTGGAGCGGCAGGGCGTCGGTCTCGCCCACGAGCGGCTCACCACCGACATCCCGCTGACCGATCGCGAGATCATCACCTATCTGGCGCACAGCCGGGTGACCGAGCAGCGGGCGGCCGAGCAGATGCGCCAGCTGGTCAAGGTGTACGGGGACAACCCCGACCTCGGCCGGGCGATGCGGATGATCTCGGCGGACGAGGACAACCACCTCGCCTACTGCCACGAGGAGCTGCTGCGGCTGTCCGCGGAGGGCCACGGGCCGTACATCCGGCACGTCCTGGAGACCTGCGCCCGGGGCGAGATCCGCACCCACCGGGACGTCGGGCTCGCGGTGACGTCCCGGATGGCGCGGATCCTCGCCTGGCCGCGCTGGCAGCTGGCCGTGGTCACGGCCGGCCTGCACGCGCTCTACCTCTACGACCTGCTGTACGGCTGGCGGCGGATGGTGCGGCTGCGGATGCCCGCCCGGCGCAACGCGCTGGGCACCCCGGCTCCGCCGCACACCGGGCCCGAGCCGCTCTGAGCGGCCCCCCGGCCGCCCGTGCGAGGCTGTCGCGACCCGGTCAGCGCCCGATGATGAGGCTCATCGCCTCGGCCCGGGAGGCCGGGTCGCGCAGCTGCCCGCGCACGCAGGAGGTGATGGTCTTGGCGCCGGGCTTGCGGATGCCCCGCATCGACATGCACATGTGCTCGCACTCCACGACCACGATCGCGCCGCGCGGCTCCAGGATCCGCATCAGCGCGTCGGCGACCTGGCTGGTGAGCCGCTCCTGCACCTGCGGCCGGCGGGCGTAGACGTCGACCAGCCGGGCCAGCTTGGACAGGCCGGTGATCTTGCCGCTGGGGGACGGGATGTACCCGACGTGCGCGACACCCCGGAACGGCACCAGGTGGTGCTCGCAGACGGAGGTCAGCTCGATGTCCTTGACCAGCACCATCTCGTCGTGACCGAGGTCGAAGGTGGTGGTCAGGACGTCCTCGGGCTCCTGCCAGAGGCCCGCGAATATCTCCTTGTAGGCCCGCGCCACCCGGGCGGGGGTTTCCAGCAGGCCCTCGCGGTCCGGGTCCTCACCGACCGCGAGCAGGAGTTCACGGATCGCGTTCTCGGCCCGCTTCTGGTCGAACGTGCCGACGGTGGGCGGACCGTCGAGCGTCACCGGGTCGATCATGCGGGCCTCGCTAACTCGTTGGCGAACACGGGGTTGAACAGCACGGATGCCGCGCCTCCAGGGTACAAACCCCGGTGACGCGGCATCCATTCCGGCGGCTGCCGGAGGTTCGTCAGCCCTCCGCGGGCGGCTCGACCGGCAGCTGCGGAAGCTTGACCACGTCGGCCGGAGCGGCCTCGGTGGCGGAGGCGCCGTTGGTGAGCGCCAGCTCCTTGGGCGACTGGACCGGCGGGCGGGTGGACGGCGTCCGACGGGCGGAGCCGGTCCAGGCCGGACGGGTCGGGCGCTTGACGATCGGCGCGAAGATCTCGGCGATCTGCTCCTTGTTGAGGGTCTCCTTCTCGAGGAGCTCCAGGACCAGGTTGTCGAGCACGTCGCGGTTCTCGACCAGGATCTCCCAGGCCTCGTTGTGCGCGCTCTCGATGAGCTTCTTGACCTCTTCGTCGACCAGCCCGGCGACCTCTTCCGAGTAGTCGCGCTGGTGGCCCATCTCACGGCCCAGGAACGGCTCCGAGTTGTCGCTGCCGAACTTGATGGCACCGAGGCGCTCGGTCATGCCGTACTGGGTGACCATGGCCCGCGCGGTGGCGGTGGCCTTCTCGATGTCGTTGGAGGCACCGGTGGTCGGGTCGTGGAAGACCAGCTCCTCCGCCGCGCGCCCGCCCAGCATGTAGGCCAGCTGGTCGAGCATCTCGTTGCGGGTGGTGGAGTACTTGTCCTCCTCCGGCAGCACCATGGTGTAGCCGAGGGCCCGGCCGCGGGACAGGATGGTGATCTTGTGCACCGGGTCGCTGTACTGGCAGGCCGCCGCGACCAGGGCGTGACCGCCCTCGTGGTACGCGGTGATCTTCTTCTCCCGGTCGGACATGATCCGCGTGCGCTTCTGCGGACCCGCCACGACGCGGTCGATGGCCTCGTCCAGGATGTTGTTGTCGATCAGCTTCTTGTCCGAGCGGGCGGTCAGCAGCGCCGCCTCGTTCAGGACGTTCGACAGATCGGCACCGGTGAAGCCGGGGGTGCGCTTGGCGACGGCCGAGAGGTCGACGTCGGGCGCGATCGGCTTGCCCTTCTGGTGCACCTTGAGGATGTCCAGACGGCCCTGGAGGTCGGGACGCTCGACCGCGATCTGACGGTCGAAGCGGCCCGGACGCAGCAGCGCCGGGTCCAGGATGTCCGGGCGGTTGGTGGCGGCGATCAGGATGACGCCGCCCTTGACGTCGAAGCCGTCCATCTCGACCAGCAGCTGGTTGAGGGTCTGCTCGCGCTCGTCGTGGCCGCCGCCGAGGCCCGCACCGCGGTGCCGGCCGACGGCGTCGATCTCGTCGACGAAGACGATCGCCGGGGCGTTCGCCTTGGCCTGCTCGAAGAGGTCGCGGACGCGGCTGGCGCCGACACCGACGAACATCTCGACGAAGTCGGAACCCGAGATCGAGTAGAACGGCACCCCGGCCTCGCCCGCGACGGCACGCGCCAGCAGGGTCTTGCCGGTCCCGGGCGGGCCGTAGAGCAGCACACCCTTGGGGATCTTGGCGCCGACGGCCTGGAACTTGGCCGGCTCCTGGAGGAACTCCTTGATCTCGTGGAGCTCCTCGACCGCCTCGTCCGCGCCTGCGACGTCGGAGAAGGTGGTCTTCGGGGTGTCCTTGGTGAGCAGCTTCGCCTTGGACTTGCCGAACTGCATGACGCGCGAGCCGCCGCCCTGCATCTGGTTCATCAGGAAGAGGAAGACCAGCACGATGATCACGATCGGCAGCATCGACAGCAGCAGGCTGACGAGGGTGCTCTGCTTCTCGGGGCTGATGGTGTAGCCCTCGGTCAGCGTGCTCTGGTCGTTGTCGTTGATCTGGGCCTGCAGCTTGTCGGCGATGCCGACGCCCTGGTCCCCGATGTAGGAGGCCTGGAACTTGCTGCCGGACTGCGGCTTGCCGGTGCCCACGGCAGGCAGCTTCGCGCCGTCCTTCAGCTGAATCTTGATCGTGTTCGAGTCACCCGTGGTGATCTGCGCCGACTTGACCTGCTTCGCGTCGATCGCTGCGACGACCTGCCCGGTGTCCACCGTCTTGTAGCCGTTCGAATCCGAAACGACCTGCATCAGCACGATGACGGCGAGGACGGCCAGCACGATCCACATGATCGGCGCACGGAAGTATCGCTTAACGTCCATCCATGCGGGGCGTTGCCGCCCCGTCCCTCCTGCCACTCAACGGCGCCGCGGGGCTGTGGGCCACCGGCGCATTCGGTCAGTCAGTGCTCATGTGAAGAGCGGTTTTATTGGACCGTACCGCAGTACGCCCCCCACGTGGCGGGAGCACGGCGATACGACGTTCTTCTATGGTCCCCCGATCCAACGGGCGGGAACAGGATCCTGTTCCCGCCCGTCGTCCGAACGGGTTCTCAGCCGCCGTAGACGTGCGGGGCGAGGGTGCCGATGAAGGGGAGGTTGCGCAGCTTCTCCGCGTAGTCGAGACCGTAGCCGACCACGAACTCATTGGGGATGTCGAAGCCGACGTACTTGACGTCGATCTCGACCTTGGCCGCGTCGGGCTTGCGCAGCAGGGTGCAGACCTCGAGCGAGGCCGGGCCGCGCGAGCCCAGGTTGCCGAGCAGCCAGGACAGCGTCAGACCGGAGTCGATGATGTCCTCGACGATCAGCACGTCACGGCCGGCGATGTCGGTGTCCAGGTCCTTCAGGATCCGCACCACACCGGAGGACTTGGTGCCCATCCCGTAGGAGGAGACCGCCATCCAGTCCATGGTCACCTGCGAGTGCAGGGCGCGGGCCAGGTCGGCCATGACCATCACGGCCCCCTTGAGGACGCCGACGATCAGCAGGTCCTTGCCTGCGTAGTCCCGGTCGATGCGCTCGGCCAGCTCCAGGAGCTTCGCGTCGATCTCGTCCTTGCTGATGAGCACCTTCGCGAGGTCAGCGCCCATGTCGTTCTGGTCCACCGGGGATACGTCCTCAAACGTGTCGGGGTCTGGATGGCCGGCGGCCGGCTCCCCCGGGCATGCCCGCCCGTCAGTCGCCCTGTCGCCGAAAGACCAGCGTGCCACACCGCCGGGTGGCTTCGACGCCCCCGGGTAGGTGCAGGGGTCCCTGACCCCGCCATCCGGTGACCAGCAGGTCGATCGTCTCCAGGTGCCGGGCGAAGAGGTCCCCGGCCGGACAGCCCGCCCGCAGCGCGGCCCGGCGCAGCACCCGGCGGCGCACGGCGGGGGGCAGCTCGGACAGTTTCCCGGCGTCCAGGGTGCCTTCGCCCGTCCGGATGTCGCGCTCGGCCAGCGCGGCCCACTGGTCGAGCGCGTCGGCGTCGTCGCGGAACAGCCGGGCGGTGCGGGCGAGGGCCTCGACCACGCCGCCGCCCAGGTGCTTCTCCAGCACCGGCAGCACCTCGTGGCGGACCCGGGAGCGGGTGTAGGCCGGGTCGCAGTTGTGCGGGTCGTCCCAGACCTGGATCGCCTGGGCGGAGCAGGCCTGCCGGGTGGCGGCCCGGTCGAGTTCCAGCAGCGGGCGGCGGTAGCGGCCCTTCTGGGCCGGCATACCGGCCAGCGAGCGGGCGCCGGACCCCCGGGCCAGGCCCAGCAGGACGGTCTCGGCCTGGTCGTCGCGGGTGTGGCCGAGCAGGACGGCGACCGCGCGGTGCCGCTCGGCGGCCGCGTCCAGGGCGGCGTACCTGGCGTCCCTGGCGGCGGCCTCGGGGCCGCCCTCGCGGCCGACCCGGACGGCGATCGCCTCGACCGGGTCGAGGCCGAGCTCGCGCAGCCGGTCGGCGACCTGGTCGGCCCGCTCGGCGGAGCCCGACTGGAGGCCGTGGTCGACGGTGACGGCGCCGACCCGCAGACCGATCTTGGGGGCCTCGAAGGCGGCGGCGATGGCGAGCGCCATGGAGTCCGCGCCGCCGCTGACGGCGACCAGGACCAGCGGCGAGCCGGGCGCGGCGGGGGTACGGGGCAGCCCGGACGGGTGGCGGTGGGCGTTGCCGATCAGCGTGGTGCCGACGGCGGCCGGCAGCGCGGCGGCGGCGACCGGCACGCCGGGGACGCGCTCGCGCGGCTCGCGGGCGGGCGCGGTGAAGGTGGAGCCGGCCTCGGCTGCGAGGTCGGCGAGGGTGCGGCGTACGGCCAGGCGTATCGCGGCTACAGCGGGGTGTGGGCCCACGGCGGACGACTCCTCGACGGAGGGGGGACAGGACTGCGGTGGGCGCGGCGGGGACCGCGCATCCATGAGCACCGTGTTACCGGGCGCTCACAGATGGTGGCAGAAAGGAGGCACCCGCTACGCCACCCGCGCCACCGGTACGACCACCGTCCCACGTTCGGGTGAATGAAGAAACGTATCTTCACCCGCCATGTGCACGACTGGACCACTCGTGCGAACGGATCCGACCGCCCCCGGTCCCGCCCGGACCGGGCCGTCGGCGGGCCGTCAGCGGGCCACCCGGGCGACCCAGGCGGCGGGGTCGTGGATCTCGTCCTTGGTCGGAAGGGTGTTCGGCGAGGTCCAGACCCGGTTGAAGCCCTCCATGCCGACCCGCTCGACCACGCCCCGGACGAAGACCGCGCCGTCCTGGTACTGGCGGAGCTTGGCGTCCATCCCGAGCAGTCGGCGCAGCACCAGGTCCAGCCGGTTGGCGCCGCGGTCCCGGCGTTGCTGGAACTTCTCCCGGATCTCGGCGACGCTCGGCACCACGGCCGGGCCCACGCCGTCCATCACCACGTCCGCGTGCCCCTCCAGCAGGGACATCACGGCGGTCAGCCGGCCGAGGATCTCCCGCTGGGCCGGCGACTGGACGATCTCCAGCAGGCCGGCCGACGGGGCGTCGCCGCCGCGGCCGCCGAGGCCGGGCAGGCCGGCGCCGAGCGAGCCGGCCGCGTCCCGCAGCCGCTCCACCAGCGCACCGGGGTCGACGTCCGTCTCGGCCAGGAAGGACTGCACCTCGGACTGGATGTGGTCGCGCAGCCAGGGCACCGCGGTGAACTGGGTGCGGTGGGTCTCCTCGTGCAGGCAGACCCAGAGCCGGAAGTCGGCCGGGTCGACGTCCAGCTCCCGCTCGACGTGGACGATGTTGGGCGCCACCAGCAGCAGCCGGCCCGGGCCTGGGCCCTCGGGGCCCAGCCGGGGCTTGTCGAACAGCGCGGCCGGGCTGTCCGGCGCCTCCAGCGAGGGTTCGGCCGGGGCGAAGGTCTCGTACTGGCCGAGCACCTTGGTGGAGAGGAAGGCCAGCAGCGCGCCGACCTCGATGCCGGTGGCCTTCTCCCCCACCGTGCCGAGCACGGCGGAGGCCGAACCGCCCGTCCGGCGCGCCTGGAGCTTCTCCACCAGCGGCTGGACGATGGTGCGGAAGCCCGCCACATTGGCCCGCACCCAGCCGGGCCGGTCCACGATCAGCACCGGGGTCGCGGCGGCCTCGGCCAGGCTGCTGGAGCGCATACCGGTGAACTCCCGGACGTGCTCCTCCGCCGCCAGGGCGTGCCGGCGCAGCTCGGCGACCACCGCGGCCGCCTCGGCCCGGCTCACCTCCGGCCCCGGCCGCACCAGCCTGGTCGCGGTCGCGACCGCGAGATTCCAGTCGACCATGTCGGCCCCGCCGCTCGCGCTCGTCATGCCATCACCGTACGTGCTCCCGTGCGCCTGGGGGAGCCGGAACGGCCGGTCAATGGCGGCCCGGTGGCCGACCCGTGGCCGCTCAGCGGCAGCCGCAGGCCGCCAGCCTGGCCACCACCCGGTCCATCGCGGCGCGGGCGGTGTCGACGGGGGCGCCGGTCCGGGTCATCAGGGCGAAGGCGAGCTGCCGCCCGTCGGCGTCCACCACGGTGCCCGCCAGGGTGTTGACGCCGCTGAGGCTGCCGGTCTTGGCCCGGACCAGGCCGGCCGCGTCGGCCGCCCCGGAGCCGGCGCCGAAGCGCTTGCCGAGGGTGCCGGTGAAGCCGGCGATCGGCAGGCCCGTCAGCACCGGACGCAACGTCGGGTGCTGCGCCGAGGCGGCCAGGGCGAGCAGCTTGACCAGGACCGCCGGCGGGATCGCGTTGCCGGGGTGCAGACCGCTGCCGTCGTTGAGCAGCACGCCGGTCATCGGCACGCCGAGCCGGGTGAGTTCCTGGGTGACGGCGGCGGCGGCGCCCTCGAAGGCGGCCGGCTGGTGGGCCGCGATCGCGGCCTGGCGGGCGATCGCCTCGGCGAGGGTGTTGTCGGAGGTGGTCAGCATCCGCTCGACCAGCCGGGCCATGGTGGGCGAGTCCACCCGGCCGAGCACGGGGGCGTCGGCGGCGGCCGGGGCGGCGGCGGCCTTCGCCTTGCCCTGGACGGTGACGCCCTGGGCCTTGAGCAGGTTGGCGAAGGACTCGGCGGCCGCGCCGGCCGGGTCGGTGACCCGGGCGGGGGCGTCGGCGAGGCTCTTCGGGTCGACCTTGCCCTCGTCCACCATCAGCGGCGTCACCGCGGCGATGTTCTCGCCGTCGTGGTTCTTGTGCAGCAGGGGGCCGGTGTAGAGCGAGACGTCGTAGTCGAGCACGACGGTGGTGGTACCGGCGGCCTTCAGCGCGGCGGCGGTCTGCCGGGCAAGCGCGTCCAGCGAGGCGGGGGCGGTGTCCGGGTCCGCGGGGACGCCGGCGACCTGCACCTGGTCGGCGGGGAGCGCGGTCAGCGTCGGGTCACCACCACCCACGAGGGTGATCCCGCCCGTCGCCGCGTTCTTGACGACCCGGGTGGCCAGCCGGGTGTCCGCCGGGATCAGCGAGAGGGCCGCGACCGAGGTGGCCAGCTTGGTGGTGGAGGCGGGGGTGGCGGCCGTGTTCTCCCCCTTGCCGTAAAGGAGTTGGCCGTCTGCGGCGTCCGCGACGGCGAGGCCGACGGTGCCGAGGTTCTGGTCGGTGAGCACGGTGGCGAGCGCCTGCTGGAGGCCCTGCGCGGTGGGCAGTCCGGCGCCCGGACCGGCCTCGGCGGCGGCCAGCACGGCACCGGCCGGGGCCGGCCGGGCGACGGCGGAGGGCTTGACGGAGGCGGAGGTGGACGCGGAGGCCGAGGCCGAGGCGGACGGCGAGGTCGATGCGGAGGCGGGCGCGGAGGCGGGCGGGGTGGACGGGGCAGTGGACGGCGGGGTGGTACCGGGGCGGGCGGAGGTGCTGCCCGAGCTCCCGGGTCGACCCGGCTCCTCGTTCCGGTCCCCCTTGTCGCCCTTGTCGTCCCGGTTCTCCTCGTCGCCCCTCCTGCCGTTGCCCTCGTCCTGGTCGCCCCGGGTGCCGCCGACCCCCGGGCCGCCCGGCGAGGCCGATCCGGACGGCGGCGCGGACGGCAGCGCGGACGCGCCTCCCGCCCCCAGCACCGTCGCGGCGACCAGCAACGACGCCCCGAACAGCCCTGCGGCCGTCCCCCCGCGCCGGCGCCCCGACCCAGCCCCTGCTCGCACCGACCCGGCCCCTTTCCTGAGCACTCACTCCCGTAGGAGACACTTGGATTCTGTCAGTCCCTACCTTGGAGGAACCGTTGGAGTTCGACGTCCTTATCGAAATCCCTAAGGGCTCTCGTAACAAGTACGAGGTCGACCACGAGACCGGTCGCCTTCGGCTCGACCGGATGCTCTTCACCTCGACCCGCTACCCGGCCGACTACGGCTACGTCGAGGGCACCCTGGCGGACGACGGTGACCCGCTGGACGCCCTGGTCATCCTGGACGAGCCGACCTTCCCCGGTTGCCTGATCAAGTGCCGTGTCATCGGCATGTTCAAGATGACCGACGAGGCCGGCGGCGACGACAAGCTGCTCTGCGTCCCGGCGACGGACCCGCGCTGGGAGCACCTGCAGGACATCCACCACGTGTCGGAGTTCGACCGTCTGGAGATCCAGCACTTCTTCGAGGTCTACAAGGACCTGGAGCCCGGCAAGTCCGTCGAGGGTGCCAACTGGGTCGGCCGCGCCGAGGCCGAGGCCGAGGTCACCGCGTCGATCAAGCGCCTGGCGGAGCAGGGCGGCCACTGAGCCGTCCTGCCCGTCTCGTTCGTCCGGCGGTCCGTCCGCCCGGGCGCTTCGAGGTAGGCGAGGCAGTCGAAGGCCGGGGTTCGCGGAGTACTTCCGCGGGCCCCGGCCTTCGCCGTTCCCGGGGCCGGGCGAGGATGGGTTCCCGACACCCTGTCGGCATGACAACGGATTAGGTTAGGCTAACCAAAGCAATCGGGGACGTACTCGACCACTGGAGGCCCGCATGTCCACGCCCGAGCAGCCCGTCGTCCCGTTCTCCACCGTGCTGCGCACCGCGAGCAGCGCCGAGCACGAGGCCGCCGAGCAGTCCTCGTTCATGAGCCACCTGCTCGGCGGGCACCTCGGGATCGAGGCCTACGCCGACCTCACCGGCCAGCTCTGGTTCGTCTACCGCGCCCTGGAGGAGCGGGCCGGGGAGCTGGCGGAGCACCCGGTGGCCGGGCCGTTCGTGGACAGCACGATCCTGCGCACCGCCGCCATCGAGCGCGACCTCGCCCACCTGCGGGGGCCGGACTGGCGCGAGGGCCTCGCCCCGCTGCCGGCCACCGCCGCGTACGTCGCCCGGCTGGAGGAGCTGGCCCGCGAGTGGCCGGCCGGCTGGATAGCGCACCACTACACCCGCTACCTCGGCGACCTCTCGGGCGGTCAGATCATCCGCGGCATCGCCGAGAAGACCTGGGGCTTCGAGCGCAAGGGTGACGGCGTGCGGTTCTACGTCTTCGAGCAGGTGGAGAACCCGGCCGCGTTCAAGCGCGACTACCGGGCCAAGCTGGACGCCGCCGGGCTGGCACTGGACGAGGTCGAGCGCCGCCGGGTGGTCGAGGAGTGCAAGCGCGCCTTCCGGCTGAACGGCGCGCTCTTCCAGGACCTGGACACCCGGTACCCGCTGAGCGCCTGAGCAGCTGGAACATCGAACGTCTCGGAGCAGGAAGTCGGCCGGTCCGACTCCCTGCTCCGAGGCGTTTCGCCGGGTTCTCCCGGGGACTCCGGCGCTGTGCGGCCGGGCCGGTTCCTGGTACTGATGGGGCGTGCGCTTTGACAACGTCCCGATACCGCCGTCCATCGATGCCAGGCCCCGCGATGTGCGCGGCTACCCCGTTCCGGCGATCACGCCGTGGGAGGGCGACCAACCCCAGTTCGCGCTGACGGACTACGGCCGCAGCGCCGACTGCGCGCGCGGGCGGCTCTGTTCGGTCTGCAACCGGCTGATGCCCAAGGGGCCCGTGTGGCGGGTGGTCGGCAAGACGGAGAGCGCCGCGATCGCCGAGGCACTGGCGGCCGGGCGGCCCTACCGCAATCTCTCCCCGACCCTGGAGGGCCCCGGCCACCGCGCGTGCATGCTCTACGCCTCAATGGTCTGCCCGTACCTGGCCCGGCCCAACGCGCGGCGCAGGCAGTCGGCCGAGCAGCCCGACGAGATGACCGGACATGTCGTCCGGGGCGCGGTGCGGGGTACGACGGGCGCCGTGGTGGGCTTCGCCGACTACGAGTACGGGATCACCGACACCCGGGTGCTGTTCCGCTTCATCGACGTGGTGGAGTTCCTGCCCCATGACAATGCGGACGAGCATCTCGCGGACCTGAGAACGGAGTTGGACCGCCTGGCCGGTAGCTGACCCGGCCGGGCGGTCCAACGGTGCTCGTACTCGGCGGCGTCAGCCGCGGTAGGCCGGCAGGCCGACCCGGCTGGTGACCACGGTGGGCTTGGCGGCACCGCTGACCGGGAGGGTGACGATGCCCTTGGGCGTCCGGGCCGCGATGGTCTTGCCGTCCGGCGAGAAGGTCGGCTGGGTGTAGTCGGTGGTGGCCTTGGGCGTGAGGTCCTTGACGACCTTGTCGTGCACGCCCTGCACGAAGAGGTGGTCGTGGCCCTGCACCGAGCGGACGAAGACGACGTCCTCGCCGTCGGGCGAGAGCGCGGGCTGGGAGCCCTTGGTCAGCACGTCGCTCTGCGAACGCAGGTAGTCGTCGTGGATGTAGACGGTGCCGGTGCCGGGGTTGGCGTAGACGGCGGTGCCCGCCTTGCTGCTCGCGTTCGGCCAGATGTTGCCCGTCTCCGGCAGGACAGGAGCGTCGACGCCGCCCGAAACGGACTTCTCGGTCGGCTGACCCTGGACCGCGGTGGCGGAAATGGTCTCCAGCCGGGAGACGCCGTTCTTCCTCGCGACGAAGACGATGTTGTTCCGGACCGGAAGCTCCGCCTCCGCGTAGCCCGGGATCGTCTGCCAGGTGGGGTGGTTCCAGTTCTGGCCGCCGGGGTTCTTGGCCACGGTGACCCGGTTGCCGCCGTCCGCGTCGGAGATGACGAGGTTGCCCGAACCGTCGATGAAGACGGCCTTGTTGCCGTCCGGGGACCAGGAGAGGTCACGCACGACGGTGCGGAAGTCGACCGTCTTGCCGTCGATCTGCACGTACCGGGTGCCGTTGCTGACGGTCAGCACGTTGTGCTTCAGCCCCTTCGCACCCGCGGCACCGAGCGAGGCGGCCTGGGCGGCCGGGCTGACGGTGGCCACGAGGCCGAGCGTCAGGGCGGCGACGGCGGCGAACTTCGCGGCGCGGGACGAGGACTTGCGGAACGAAAGGGCCTTGCTCATGATCGGTTGTCCCCCTGGAACGACGTGATGCTCGGATTCCGCACCAGAGCCGTGTCCACCGTCCCCGGCGGACTGTCGTCCGCTTGTTCGGCCCCTCGCTGCTCTGTGCGATGAGAGAAGCCTGTCAGCCGTCCTTCGCTGATCTGTGCGCCAACCGTCACGGATGTGAAACAGCGTCACACGATCTGCACAAATGCGACGGAGCAGGAGGTCGGAGCGGCCGACTTCCTGCTCCGAGGCGTTCATCGGGCTTTGTCGGAGGCGCCGTCCACGGGGGCGTGGGGCGCCCGGCACCCGCGGCAGGTGATCGGCGGCGGGGGCGGGCCGATCCTGAGTGCGGTGACGACGCCGGTGATCACGGTGGCGACGGCGAGGGCGAGGAGGGCGGCGAAGGCCGCACCGACGAGGAAGGTGGTCATGCCCGGGCCGCCTCGCGGAGGAGCGTGAGGAGGTTGAGGAGGGTGGCGACGGAGGTGTCGCCGAAGTCGACGAGGAGGCGGCCGTCGACGGTGGTGCCGTTGACGGCGGCCGAACCCCAGCGGATGCCGAAGGGCCGGCCCCGCTCGTGGAGTTCGCGGAGGAGGGACGTCACTTCGGGCTCGGTGTAGGTGCGGAGGTAGGGGTCGTGCGGTTCGAGGGGGGTGTTCACGCGGCGGCATCCAGCTCGAACCAGGCGACCTTGCCGGTTTTGGCGGGGTCGACGCCGAAGCGGTGGGTGAGGGCGCGCACGAGGTGGAGCCCGCGCCCCGAGAGGGAGTAGAGGTCGGCGGGGAGGGAGGGGGAGGGCAGGTCCGGGCGGTCGTCGCACACGGAGACCCGGAGCACGGCGGGCCGGAGGCAGACGAGGACGGAGGGCGCCTGGCAGCCCCCGTGCTGCCAGGCATTGATGTACAGCTCGTGAAAGGCGAGTTCGGCATCGTCGATGACGTCCGGCGGCCAGCCGGCCGAGAGGAGGGCGGCCCGGAGTTCGGCACGGGCGAGGGAGCAGTCGGGCGGGTTGAGGGCACGCATGACAGACCTCCGTGGGAGAGGCAGGGGGGAGGAGAAAGAGAAGAGGCATCAATGGTGCCAAACAGGCATAGTGCACCCAACACCTCACAGGCGGACAGTTGCTGACGATCCGTCCGATCCCTGTGAGGTAGACCATACGGCACATCGACTTAATTTTAGGTAGTTCTCTGAGAGATTCCCCCTCCCGGGGGACAGATGGCCTCGCCCTCAAGCTTCACGGCACACTGTGAGCACAGGACATCGAGAGGACGCCATGCCGGGCCGTCTGAACCCCACGCTTCGCCAGCGCCGCCTGGGTACCGAACTGCGAAGAATGCGCGAGCAGGCAGGACTCCGAGGTAGCGAACTCGCCCACTCGCTGGGCGTAAGCGCAGCCCAGGTGACACAGATGGAGAACGGAAAGACCAGCGTCAACGCAGACCGACTGCGCACGATCGCAGCGGCATGCAAGTGTGCCAACGAGCCGCTCATCGAAGCTCTGATCGACTTCACCGTGCCACGCTCGAAGGGCTGGTGGGAGCGGTACCAGGGGAAGCTGCCGACGGGCTTCCTCGAGGTTGCGGAGATGGAAGCACATGCCTTGAAGATCTACACCTGGGCCACCACATACGTTCCGGGTCTTCAGCAGACTGGCGCCTACGCCTCTGCAGTCTTCGGTCGCATCTCGCCACCGCTGCCGCAGCGCGACATCGACACCAGGACGGCGTTCCGATCTCAACGCCAGCAAGCTCTCCGATCCGGCGGAACGGCACACGTGTCCTTCATCCACGAAGCAGCTCTGAGAATGCAGTTCGGCGGCCGGAAGGTCCTTGCCGAGCAACTCGACAGCCTGGTCAAGGACTCCGAGGCCGGGACCAGCTCAGTGAGAGTGGTCCCGTTCGACATGGACACCTTCCCTGGTGCAGGGGAGAACATCATGTTCGCCGAAGGGCCGGTTCCGGAGCTCGCAACGCTACAAATGGACACAGCCCAGGGCGTTCTGTTCTTCGACGCTCCAGCAGATCTGGCCAGTCACCGGGCAACCTTTGCTCACCTGAGCGCCCTTGCACTGTCCGACGACGAGTCGCGCACATTCATTCGATCCATCAGGGGCCAACATGAGTAAGTCCATATGGCAGAAGTCCAGCTTCAGCGGCGCGTCCAACGAGTGCATCGAAGTACGGGTCTCGGATGAACTGGTCGAACTCCGGGAGTCCGACGACGGCGACGTCGTCCTCCACACCTACCCGGCCGCCTTCGCCGACCTCCTCGGCACCATCAAGGCCGGGAAACTCGACCACCACGCATAACCACTGTGGCCCTCGCTCGGATCGAGCGAGGGCCACAGCATTTACCGACCAAAGAATCAGGCGCTGAGGGAGGCGCGGCGGCGGGCCAGGGCGGTGGCCCCACCACCGAGCAGCAGCAGGCCGGCGGCGGTCGCCAGCAGCGGTACCACCGGGGTGTCGGAACCGGTCGAGGCCAGCACGCCGCCACCACCGAGCGACGACGAGCCGCTGCCGGTGGTGGTGAGGGACGCACCACCCACCGTGCTGCCCGAACCGGTACCCGTGCCGGTCCCGGTACCACTACCGGTACCACCGGCCGCACCGCCGGTGGTCGTGCCCGCGCCACCGGCCGAGCCGCCGGTCGGCAGCTGGGCGTTCTTGTCGAAGGCCAGCGACACAGTCACCGGGTCGAGCGCCTCGCCCGCCTTGTAGTTGGCGAAGGCCGGCACACCCTCGGCGGTCAGCTTGGCCGGGACGGCGTTCAGCGTCACCACACCGTTGACCGGGGCGAGGCTCGCCTTGGAGAGGTCCAGCTCGGCGATCCGGGCGCCGGACAGCGTGCTCGTCTTCCCGTCCAGGGACTTGGCGTTGACGTCGGCGGTCAGGAACGCGCCGTCCTTGTCGATGCTCAGGCCCAGCTTGGAGAAGGTGGTGTCCAGCTGGTACCCGCCGCCCTCGCCCGGGTGGCCGAGGAAGCGCACCGAGCCGGCGAAGCCCGCCGAGAGCGCGTGGGTCTTGGTGTTGTACGCGCCCTTGGCACCGGCGAACCGGTAGTCGGCCGCACCGCCCGCGAACTCGACCTTGCCGTTGGCCACCGGGCTCTGCAGGTACTTGCGGAAGCTCTCCTTGACCTGCCAGTCCAGGGTGCCGTTGACGACGGCGAGTTCACCGGTACCGGCGGTCGGCGCGGTGGACGGGCTGCCGGTCGCGGAGGGCGACTTGGTCGCGCTCGGCGAACCGGTGGCGGTGGGCGAGGAGGTCGCGGTCGGGCTGCCGGTCGCGGTGGGCGAGGCGGTGGCCGTCGGGGAAGCGGTGGCCGTCGGCGAGGCCGTGGCGGTCGGCGAGGCGGTCGCCGTCGGGCTGCCGGTGGCGGTCGGCGTGGCGGTGGCCGTGGGGGTCTGCGTCGGCGTGGCGGTCGGGGACGGCGTGGCCGGGCTCTGCTTGAGCAGCAGCGACAGCGGGTCCATGTCCGACCCGGCCGCGTAGAAGCCGGCGAAGGCCTTGGCGCCCTCCTCGGTCAGCTTCGCCGCCGTCGGCCCGCCGTTGGTGGTGTCCCGGCCGACCGTGAAGGTCACCAGCGGGACGTCCTCGCGCCGGGTGACCTCGGGAGCGCCCACCGCCTCCTTGGACGCGGTGTCGGCGGTGAGCGTGCCGGTCGTCCCGGCGGTGGTGATCCTCAGGTCGCTCAGACCCACGTCCAGCGCGCCGTGGTGGGCGGTGAACCGCACGCCGCCGGTGAAGGCGGAGGTCAGCGCGTGGGCGCCCAGGTCGTAGCTGGCGCTCGCCAGCCCGAAGTGGAAGCTGCCGTCGGCGTTGGTGGTCGCGCCGCCGCTCAGCTCCACCGCGCCCTGGCCGACCGGCCCGGTGACGTAGCTCCGGAAGCTGGCCTTGACCCCCCAGTCCAGCGAGCCGGTGTCGTAGGTGACACTGCTCGGCGCTCCGGCGCCGAAGGCCAGGACCGGGGCGCCGAAGGCGGTCAGGCCGAGGCCGGCGGTGACGGCGGCCAGGGCGGCCATCCGGGTGCGGTTGCGGGACATGGGGGGTCTCCGTTCGGTGAGCGGGGAAGCGGAAGGGATTCAGGCCGCGTCGGCGGGGGTGGCGCGACGACGGCGGCGGAGCACGAACAGACCGGTGGTCACGGCCAGCGCGACGGCGAGCAGGCCACCGCCGACCAGGGCCGCCGTCGGGACACCGCCCGAGTCACCGGCGTCCGCGGCGACCGGCGCCGCAGGCGTGCTGGGCGGAGCGGTGGTGGCCGACGGGGTCGGCGCGACCGCCGGGGCGCTGCCGAGGTCCGGCAGCGGCGGGAGCGCGGCCGCCGGGTCGAGCGCGACGGCGAAGCTCAGCGGGTCCATCGCGGTGCCCGCCGGGTAGAGGCCGCCGAAGGCCTTCCCGCCCGGTTCGGTGAGCGTGAGCGGGAGTTCGACGGCCTTGAGCAGGCCGCCCTCGGTGGTCAGCCCGGCCGGGTCGAAGGTGCCCAGCTCGACACCGGTGAGCTGCTGGGTGGCACCGTCCGGGGTGCGGCCGGAGACGTCGGCGCGCAGCACGCCCTTGCCGTCGGCCACGGTGACGGCGGTGTTGGCCAGGGTGAGGTCCAGGCCGTAACTGTCGCCGCTCTTCAGCCCGGTGAAGCGGACGCTGCCGGTGAAGGCGGCGGTGAGCGCGCCGGTGGCCGGGTCGTAGCTGCCCTTTGCGGGCGTCCAGCGGTAGAACGCGCCGCCGTCGGCCGCGCCGCCGGAGGTCTCCCAGCGGCCCTGGGCGATGGTGCCGGTGACGTAGTCGCGGAAGGTCCGGCGCACGCCCCAGTCGAGCGCGCCGTTGGCGAACTCGGTGGCGGGGGCGGCCGGCGGGGTGGCGGCCGGACTGGTCGGCGCGGCCGGAGCGGTCGTGCTCGGCGCGGGCACCGCCGGGGCCGGGGCGGACGGCGTCGTGGCGGACGGGGAAGCAGCGGACGGGGAAGCAGCCGCCGACGGCGTCGAAGTGGGCTGCGCTGCCGGAAGGTTGACCGAGAGGCTGACCGGGTCGAGGGCCGTCCCGGCGGTGTAGAAGCCGCCGAAGGCCTTGGCCCCCGCCTCGGTCAGGGTCGCCGGGACGTTGCCGAGCGTCAGGGTCCCGGCCGCGCCGCGCAGGTCGACACCGGCCAGCGAGAGCTCGGCCAGCTTGGCCTGGCTCGCGTTGCTGACCTGCCCGGTCTCCCGGGACTTGCTGCTGACGTCCGCGTACAGCCCGGCCGTGCCGCCCGCGGCGGCCCGGAAGGTGAGCCGGCCGATGCTCAGGTCGAGCGCGTTCGCGCCGTTCTCCTGGTGCCCGGTGAACCGGACCCCGCCCGAGAACGCGGCCGTCAGCGCGCCGTTCGCCGGGTCGTACGAACCGGTGGCCGAGTGGAACCGGAAGCCGCTGCCCGACACCGTGGCCGCTCCGCCGGTGAGCGCCCAACTGCCCTTGGCGATGGGGCCGGTGACGTAGGTCAGGAAGGACTGCTTGATCCCCCAGTCCAGCCGCCCGCCGGACACCTTGCCCTCGGCCGCCACCGCCTGGCCGGGGAGGACCACAACGGTCAGCAGGGCCGCCAGGGCGGTCACCAGGGCGGCGGCCGTGCGGCGGAGCCGATGGGGCAGAGGCACGCGGATCACTCCTCGGCGCGACGGGGAAGGGCAGGTGGAAATCGGGGTCGGCGCAGCACAGACCCCCTTGCGGGCTTTAGGTAAGGCTAACCTAATATATGAGTCAAGAGCCCCGTCGGCCGCCACCGCACCCCCACTCCCGGCGGCGACAACTCCCCTCGAAGGGAACGACCTTGAGCAGCAGTACCCACCGAACCAGGGCCGCCCGCGGACCCGCGATCCTGCTGCTGCTCCTCGGTCTGCTGCTCGCCCTGACCGCCTGCGGCTCGGCCTCCGGCGGCGCCGGCGCGGCCGCCGGGGCGGGCACCTCACGCGCCCCGGACGCGGTCGAACCGCTGCCCGACGCGCCGGTCCCCGCGCTCCCGGCCACCGCAACCTCCGCCGACGGCCGGGCCGTCACCGTCGCCAGCGCCGAGCGGATCATCCCGCTCAACGGCAGCCTGGCCGAGATCGTCTTCAGCCTCGGCCTCGGCCCCGAGGTCGTCGCCCGGGACGTCTCCACGACCTTCCAGCAGGCCACCGCCCTGCCCGTGATCACCCAGGCCCACGACGTCTCCGCCGAGGGCGTGCTCTCGCTGCACCCGACCGTCGTCCTCGCCGACCGTTCCACCGGCCCGGCCGAGGCGATCGCCCAGATCCGTGCGGCGGGCGTCCCCCTCCTCGTCCTCGACGACGCCAAGCGGCTGGAGGACGTCGGCCCGCGCATCGACACCGTCGCCGCCGCACTCGGGGTCCCGGACGCCGGCAAGCAGTTGAAGGAACGCACCGAGCAGCGGATCACCACCGCCAGGGCCGCCCTGCCCGCCGTCGAGCGCCACCCCAAGGTCGCCTTCCTCTACCTGCGCGGCAGCGCCTCGGTCTACCTGCTCGGCGGCCCGGCCTCCGGCGCCGGCTCGCTGATCACGGCGGTCGGCGGCGAGGACGCCGGCACCGCCGCCGGCCTCACCGGCGACTTCACCCCGCTCACCAGCGAGGCCCTGGTCAAGGCCGCCCCCGACGCGATCCTGGTGATGAGCAAGGGACTCGACTCGGTCGGCGGCGTCGACGGTCTGCTCAAGCTTCCCGGCGTCGCCCAGACCCCGGCCGGCCTCGACCGCCGGATCGTCTCGATCGAGGACGGCCAGCTGCTCAGCTACGGCCCGCGCACCCCCCAGGTGATCCACGAGATCGCCGAACAGCTCTACCCCGAGGCCGCCAAGTGACCGCCGCCGCGACGGGCGGCAGCGCCGTCACGACCGCCCGGCGGCCCGGCCGGACCACCCTGCTCACCGTCGGCCTCGCCGTCGCCCTGGTGGTCTGCGCCGTGCTCGCGGCCGGGATCGGCGCCTACCGGATCCCGCTCGGCGACATCCTCGCCTCCTTCGGCCACCGGCTCGGCCTCGGCGGCCACGAACTCGACCGCGTCCCCGAGTCGGTGCTCTGGAACGTCCGGCTGCCCCGGGTGGTGCTGGCCCTGCTGGTCGGCGGCTCGCTCGGCTGCGCGGGCGCCCTGATGCAGGGCGTGTTCGGCAACCCGCTCGCCGAGCCGGCCGTCATCGGCGTCTCCTCCGGCGGCGCGGTCGGCGCCGTCGGCTGCATCGTGCTCGGCCTGGACGCGCTCGGCACCTGGACGGTGACCGCCTCCGCCTTCGTCACCGGCCTGCTGACGGTCTTCGCGGTGTACGCGATGTCCCGCTCCGGCGGCCGCTCCGAGGTGGTCACCCTGATCCTCACCGGCGTCGCGGTGAACGCCTTCTGCGGCGCGCTGATCGGCCTGTTCCTGTTCACCGCCGACACCGCCGCGATCAGCCAGGTCACCTTCTGGCAGCTCGGCTCGCTCTCCCAGGCCACCTGGGGCAAGGTCCTCGGCGTGCTCCCGTTCGCGCTCGTCGGCCTCGCCGTCGCGCCCCGCTACGCCCGCTCGCTGGACCTGCTGGCGCTCGGCGAACGGCCCGCCCGGCACCTCGGCGTGGACGTCGAGCGGATGCGGCTGGTGCTGATCACCGTCGTCGCCCTGCTCACCGCCGCCGCGGTCGCGGTCAGCGGCATCATCGGCTTCGTCGGCCTGGTCGTCCCGCACCTGCTGCGGATGCTCGCCGGACCGGGCCACCGCTTCCTGCTGCCCGCCTCCGCGCTCGCCGGCGCGCTCGTCCTGGTCGCCGCCGACCTCGCCGCCCGCACCCTGGCCGAACCGGCCGAACTCCCGCTCGGCGTACTCACCGCGCTGATCGGCAGCCCGTTCTTCTTCTGGCTGCTGCGCCGCACCAGGACCAAGCAGGGAGGCTGGGCATGAGGCTCGGACTGCGCAACCGCCCCGAGGTGCCCGAACGCCCCGCCCCGGGCACCGAGCTGCTCACCGCCGAGGCCGTCCGGCTGAGCCTCGGCGGACGCGAGCTGCTGGCGGGCGCGGAGGTCCGGGTCACGGCCGGCGAAGTGGTCGCCCTGCTCGGACCGAACGGCGCCGGCAAGTCCACCCTGCTCTCCGTACTGGCCGGCGACCTCGTCCCGAGCGCGGGCGAAGTCCGGCTGGACGGACGCCCGCTGACCGGCTACCGGCCCCTCGACCTGGCCCGGCGGCGCGCGCTGCTCCCGCAGGCGGCCGCGCTGTCCTTCCCGTTCCCGGCCGACGAGGTGGTCCGGATGGGCCGCGCCCCCTGGGCGGGCACCGCCGCGTCCGAGGAGGACGACCGGGTGGTCGCCGAGGCGATGGCCGCCACCGAGTCCGCCGCGTTCACCGGACGGCCGTTCACCGGCCTCTCCGGCGGCGAGCGGGCCCGGGTCGCCCTGGCCCGGGTGCTCGCCCAGCGCGCTGCCCTGCTGCTGCTGGACGAACCCACCGCCGCGCTCGACCTGCGGCACCAGGAACTCGTGCTGCGCCTCGCCCGGACCCGGGCCGCCGCCGGGGACGGCGTGGTCGTCGTCCTGCACGACCTGTCGCTGGCGGCGGCCTACGCGGACCGCGTGGTGCTGCTGGCCGACGGCGCCACCGTCGCCGACGGGCCGGTGGCGGAGGTGCTGCGGGCGCCGCTGCTCAGCGAGGTGTACGGGCACCCGGTCGAGGTGCTGCCGCACCCGCGGACGGGTGTGCCGCTGGTGCTGCCGGAACGCCGGTAGCCCGGCGGCTCCCCCGGCCCGCCGCCGTCGTCAGCGCTCGCCGTCAACGCTCGCTGTCAGCCCTCGCCTCAGCCCTCGTCGTCCAGCCGGAAGCCGATCTTCAGGCCGACCTGGAAGTGCTGGATCCCGCCGTCCGCGAGATGCCCCCGGACCTGCGTCACCTCGAACCAGTCGAGGTTGCGCAGGGTCCGGGAGGCGCGTTCCACGCCGTTGCGGATCGCGGCGTCGATGCTCTCGGTCGAGGACCCGACGATCTCGGTCACCCGGTACACGTGCTCGCTCATGACGGACTCCCTCAGCTGTGCGACGGCCCCCGATCCACCGTGCACCGGGCCCCGCCCGTCCGCACTCCGGCAACCGCCGGACGGAGCGGGGGCGGGACCCCGGGGCGGGCGGACCCGCCCCGGGAGCTCACTCGTCAGAACGCCGCGCGGACCTCGCCCACCGGGATGCCGCCGCCCAGCAGCGGCGCGGCGGCGATCCGGTCGATCGTGCCGTCCTCGGTGCTGACCCCGAGCCGGCGCAGGGCGGCGGCGAGGACCGGGCCGCGGGCCCGCTCCGCACCGTCGTCGATCTTGAAGGCGAGCGCCCGGCCGTCCGGCAGCGCGACCACCTGGACGGCCTCGGCGCCCATCTTGGCGAGCGCGCCCGGCACCGCCCGCATCAGCCGGGTGTCGGCGCGGCGGGTGCCGGCCACGTACTCGGGGTGCGCCCGCATCGCGTCGGCGACCCGGCGCTGCGGGGTGCCGGGCTCGGCCAGCAGCAGGGAGCGGTAGCCGCGGGCCAGGCCGGTCAGGCTGACGGCCAGCAGCGGCGCGCCGCAGCCGTCCACCCCGGCGTGCGCGGAGGTCTCGCCGACGGCCTCCTCCAGGGCCTCCCGGGCCAGCCGCTGGATCGGGTGCGCCGGGTCGAGGTAGCTGTCGGTGGGCCAGTCGTTGGCCACGCAGGCGGCCAGCCAGCCGGCGTGCTTGCCGGAGCAGTCCATCAGCACGGGCTCGTGGTCACCGCCCCAGCGCAGGTGGAGTTCGGCCTCCATCTCGTCCAGCGGGAGGTCGGCCGGGGTACGCAGGGCCGACTCGTCCAGGCCGGCGTCGGCCAGTATCCGCCGCACACCGGCAAGGTGGAACGATTCTGCGGAGTGGCTGGACGCCGCCAGCGCCAGCAGCTCGCCCTCCAGCGCCAGCCCGGCCCGCAGGGTGGCCACCGCCTGGAAGGGCTTGGCGCAGGAGCGGGGGAACACCGGAGCGTCCGGCGCGCCGAGGGCGAACTCGACCGAGCCGTCGGCGGCGAGCAGGACCAGCGAGCCGTGGTGCCGGCCCTCGACGAAGCCCGAACGGACGACCTCGGCGAGCACGGGCAGGGCAGGGTTGGACATGGCGAAGAGCCTTCCGGAGGTGAGGGTGGGCCGGGGGCGAGCCGGGCCCGTCCCCACTCCGGGTGCCTCGTCCGATCAGAGCGGGCCGCCTGCGAGCAGGTCGTCGACCCGTGCTTCCCCATCACGGTACCTGCGGGTGATTTCGGCGTTGCAGCCGTCCGCCGTCCGCAGCAGCAGCTGCCGCCGCCCGGACACCTCGCGCTCGTGCGCGCGCAGCCGTTCCAGCGCCGCCAGCAGGTCCGCCGCCGGGTGCGCGGCCAGGTCGGCCAGCTGCACGTCACCCATCAAGGTGTCCGCCTCCAGCTGGGACTGCTGCCCGCGCGGCGGCCCCAGGGTGACGTGCCGGGCCGAGCGGCGGACGGTCGGCGCCGCGTCCGTCAGGATGGCGGGCAGCCGCTCCAGCAGGGCGCCGGCCGGCTCCGCCGGGTCCGCCGGACGGGCCGCGCCGCCGTCGGGCCGGCGGTCCAGCTCGGCCAGCAGGATGTCCATCCGGCCGTGCAGCAGCCGCCGCAGGTAGGAGAGGTCCTCCTCCTGCTCCAGGGTCTCCCGGCGCAGGATCCGCAGCTGGTCCAGGCCCAGCCCTTCGAGGTCCGGTCCGGACCCGGGGTCCTCCGGCGCCCGCTCGTACCGGTCCTGTGCCGTGCCGATCGCGTCCATCAACCAACCCACCTGCCGTCGTCCCGATCCCGCCCGCTCGCGGCACCCCGTCGCCTGCCGCCGGTCCGGCCCGTCACCGCCGCGCGCGCCGTCGGCGCGTTCCCGTCCGGAGGCACGCCCGGACGCCCGCGATGGTTCCCTCCCCCGGCCGTGGCCACCCACCGGGGCGACACGACCAGAACGCCTGACCTACCGGCTCGACCGCCCGGCCGAACCGGGCCCGGCGCGGCGGACCTTCGGCGCCCCGGACCACGGACGTGTCCGGCCTCCTCCGCATGACGCGGCGGACGGCCGGATCCGCCCTTGTACGGTCCCCCAGCGTGCCACCCCGCCCACCGCCGCCGCACCGCCCGTGCACCCGAACGGCCCCCTGGCGAAGAGGGGTGGCTGATACGACCGAAGCTTTTCGCAGCAAGAGCGGCGCCTAGGAGCGCGCAGGCGCACGCTACCCGGCGCACGCCAGGCCAACAGGCGCCCCTGGGGGGCCTGCTCGCGCCCCCACCGCCTCCGGCAGAATGACCGCATGCGAGCAGTGGTGCAGCGAGTGAGCGAGGCCCGGGTGACGGTGGCCGGGGAGACCGTCGGCGCGATCGAGGGGCCCGGGCTCTGCGCCCTGGTCGGCGTCACCCATGACGACACCCCCGCCAAAGCGGCCCAGCTCGCCCGCAAGCTCTGGACCCTGCGGCTGCTGCCCGCCGACGGGGACGGCGTCGAGCGGTCCTGCTCGGACATCGCGGCGCCGCTGCTGGTCATCAGCCAGTTCACGCTCTACGGCGACGCCCGCAAGGGCCGCCGCCCCACCTGGAACGCCGCCGCGCCCGGCCCGGTCGCCGAGCCGCTGGTGGACGAGGTGGTCGCCCAACTGCGCGCGCTCGGCGCCGAGGTCGAGACCGGCCGTTTCGGCGCCGACATGAAGGTGGCGCTGGTGAACGACGGCCCGTTCACCGTCCTGGTCGAGGTCTGATCCCCGGCGGGGTCCGAGCGTCGGGCCCGCCCCCGCCGGACCGCCGCTACTGCGGGACGATCACGTCCTGCGTGCCCGGCACCGTGCCGGCCAGCAGCACCGCGTCCACCGGCACGTTCCGCTTCACGACGGCCAGCGCGACCGGCCCGAGCTCGTGGTGGCGCGCCGAGGAGGTCACGAAGCCCAGCGAGCGCCCCTGCGGGTCCGAGGCGAGCCGCACCTCCGTCCCGTGCGGGGGCAGCACCTCCTCGGTGCCGTCCAGGTGCAGGAAGACCAGCCGGCGCGGCGGCCGCCCCAGGTTGTGCACCCGGGCCACCGTCTCCTGCCCCCGGTAGCAGCCCTTCTGCAGGTGCACGGCGGTGGCCAGCCAGTCCACCTCGTGCGGGATGGTCCGGTGGTCGGTCTCGAAGCCGAGCCGCGGCCGGTGGCCCTCGATCCGCAGCGCCTCGTACGCCCAGACGCCGGCCGCCGGGCCGTAGCCCGAGGTCAGTGCGGCGAGTTCGGCGCGCGGCAGGAAGAGGTCCCGCCCGTAGGTCAGCTCGCGGACCGCGGCCGCGCCCTCGGCGGAGACGGTCGAGCCGGCCGGCAGGTGGACCACCGCGAAGTCGGCGGTCGCGTCGGCCACCTCGACCCGGTAGAAGAACTTCATGCTCTCCAGGTAACCGATCAGCGCCTGCTGGGTGCCCGGCTCGACGTGCGCCCAGGTGGTGGTGCCGTCGTCGACCAGGTAGAGGGCGTGCTCGACGTGCCCGTTCGGGGAGAGCACCAGCGCCTCGGTGGCCTGCCCCGACGGCAGCGCGCTGACGTGCTGGGTGAGCAGCAGGTGCAGCCAGCTCAGCCGGTCGTCGCCGGTGACGGTGAGCACCCCGCGGTGCGAGAGGTCGACGAAGCCGGACCCCTGGGCGAGGCTCCGTTGCTCGCGGAAGATGTCGCCGTAATGGGCGGCGACGCCCTCGTCGGCGCCCTCGGCGGGGACGGCTCCGGGCAGCGCAAGCAGCGGGCTCTTCAGACCGGTCATACCGGCAAGCTTACGACCGCTCGGCGGCACGCTTCGCGGAGCAGTCGGCGCAGCGGCCGAAGATGGCGAAATGCTTGAGGTCGGTGTCGAAACCGTGCTGCGCACGCAGGCTGTCGATCAGCGGCTGGGCGATCTCGGTGCCGGTCTCGGTGACCTTCTCGCAGTCCCGGCAGACCAGGTGCAGATGGTGGTGGCGGCCGGCCAGGTGGTAGGTCGGGGCGCCGTGGCCGAGGTGGGCGTGCGAGACCAGGCCGAGCTCCTCCAGCAGCTCCAGGGTCCGGTAGACGGTGGAGATGTTGACGCCGCTGGCGGTCTGCCGGACGTGGCAGAGGATGTCGTCCGGGGTGGCGTGGTCGAGCGCGTCGACCGCCTCCAGGACGAGCTGTCGCTGCGGGGTGAGCCGGTAGCCGCGTTCGCGCAGGTCGGCCTTCCAGTCGCCGGAGAGCTGCCAGTCGGTGGTGCCGGTGTCCGCCACGGTCCTGTTCCCTGCCAAACGTCGGGGGTCCTGAAGCAAGTGTAGGGACCGGCCGACGGGCCGGTCCCTGTACCTGTGCGCCTCGGCGGACGCCGCGCGCTTCCTACTTGAAGAACGCGATGCCGTCGTCCGGCAGGTCGTTGATGTCCTTGATCAGCTGGGCCGGCGAGAGCACCTTCTTCAGCTGGGCGGACATGTACGGGCGCAGCGGGACGTTCGGGGCGGCCTTCTCGCCGACCCAGAGCAGTTCCTCGTTGACGAAGCCGTAGAGCCGCTTGCCGCCCGAGTACTCCGGGGAGCCCTCGATCCGGGCCACCGCGTCGGTGGAGACGTCGATCTGCGGCTTGCCGTCGGCCAGCTCGCCGTACCAGATCTCCACCGTGCCGTCGTCGCGGACGGAGGAGATCTCGATCCCGCGGGCACCGCTGGCGCCGTGCTGGTTGCTGGTCACGCGCCAGAAGGCGTGCTCGTTCTCCAGCGGACGGACCTTCTCGCCCTCGTTGTCCAGCACCCAGGAGCGGGAGCGGAACTCCAGGAAGGGCCGTCCGTCGTGACGGATGACGATCTCCTGGCCGAAGTTGCACTTCTCGGTGTCCTGGCCCTCCGAGCCCGGCAGGGGGGCGTAGACGCCCGCGCCCTCCCAGGTGCCGAGGAGGAAGGCCAGCGGGACGACGTCCTTGTGGAGGTCAGAGGGGATCTCGATCATGTTCCTGGTCGCTGTCGTCGGTGCGGGATCACTTCAACCGTACGGCAGTCGCTCAGCGCTGGCCCTGGTACAGCTTCATCACCGAGAAGACGGCGAACCAGGTGATCAGCACGGCCATGAGGGCCAGCAGACCGTCGAAGAAGATTTCCAGACCGGACACGGGGGGCTCCCAGGGCGGCGACAGTGTGTGGATTTTGCTGCCGCTCACTCTATCCGGCGGGCACCGACGGGTCTCGGTGAGCCCCACCACGTCGGCGATCTAGTGTGTCGGGCATGTCGTCTCAGAAGAAGCTCGTCATCAAGGTCACCGCCGGAGCGGACGCGCCGGAGCGGTGCTCGCAGGCGTTCACGGTGGCGGCGGTCGCCGTCGCCAGCGGGGTCGAGGTCTCGCTCTGGCTGACCGGGGAGTCGTCCTGGTTCGCCCTGCCCGGGCGCGCGGCCGAGTTCGAGCTGCCGCACGCGGCCCCGCTGCCGGACCTGCTGGAGTCGATCCTGGCGGCCGGCACGGTCACCCTCTGCACGCAGTGCGCGGTGCGGCGCGGGATCGAGCAGAAGGACACCGTCGAGGGCGTCCGGATCGCGGGCGCGCAGGTCTTCGTCAGCGAGATCATGGCCGACGACGTGCAGGCGCTCGTCTACTAGCGGTCCTCCCGGTCGGGGCGGTCCCGGTCGTGGCCGGGGTCGTCCCACTTCGGGTCCTCCCAGCGCGGGTCGTTCCACCAGTCGTCCTCGGGGTCCCGCTTGTTGGCGAAGACCGCGGCGGCGGGCGGGATCACCATCGCGACCACGCACATGCCGATCGCGGCCGGGACGGACCAGAACCGCACCACACCCCAGGCCAGCACGAACAGCCCGAGGCAGACGGCCATCATGGCGAAGTAGTAGCGGTGTCGCCGACGTGCCTGCACACGTCCACGGTATGCCCGAGGGCCCCCGCTCCGCAGGGGCCCTCGGTGACACCGGTCCGTCGTGGACGGTCAGACCGCGATCGCGACCTCGGTCAGGTTGCCCTGGGAGGCGACCACCTGGCGGTCCACGGTCTGGCCCGGGATGAGCGCCCGCAGGGTCCACTTGCCCGGGCGGGCGAAGAACCGGAACTGGCCGGTCGCCGAGGTGGGCACCTCCGCCGTGAACTCGCCGCCCTCGTCGAGCAGTCGGACGTAGCCGTTGACCGGCTCGCCGTCGCGGGTCACGGAACCCTGGATGATCGTCTCGTTCGCCACGTCAACTCCTGCCAGGTCCGGCCCACCGGCCTTCGCACCGCACATGTCTTGTCTTCCCTTCAGCCTTACGGGTGGAGCGGACGGCTCAGTTGCCGAGCTCGATCGGCACGCCGACGAGGCTGCCGTACTCGGTCCAGGAACCGTCGTAGTTCTTCACGTTCTCCTGGCCGAGCAGCTCGTGCAGGACGAACCAGGTGAGCGCGGAGCGCTCGCCGATGCGGCAGTAGGCGATGGTGTCCTTCGCCAGGTCGATGCCCTCGGCCTCGTACAGGGCCTTGAGCTCGTCGTCGCTCTTGAAGGTGCCGTCGTCGTTGGCGTTCTTCGCCCACGGGATGTTGCGCGCGGAGGGCACGTGGCCGGGGCGCTGCGACTGCTCCTGCGGGAGGTGGGCCGGGGCGAGCAGCTTGCCGGAGAACTCGTCGGGCGAGCGGACGTCGACCAGGTTGAGGGTGCCGATGGCGGCGATCACGTCGTCACGGAAGGCGCGGATCGAGGAGTCGACGGGCTGCGCCGTGTACGCGGTCGCGGCGCGCTGCGGCACCTCGGAGACCAGGTCGCGGGAGTCGAGCTCCCACTTCTTGCGGCCGCCGTCGAGCAGGCGGACGTCACCGTGGCCGTACAGCTTGAAGTACCAGTAGGCGTACGAGGCGAACCAGTTGTTGTTGCCGCCGTAGAGGACGACGGTGTCGTCGTTGGCGATGCCCTTGGCGCTGAGCAGCGCCTCGAAGCCGGCCTGGTCGATGAAGTCGCGGCGGACCGGGTCCTGGAGGTCGGACTTCCAGTCGATCCGGACGGCGTTGCGGATGTGGTTCTTGTCGTAGGCGGAGGTGTCCTCGTCGACCTCGACGATGACGACCTTCGGGTCGTCCAGGCGGGCCTGGACCCAGTCGGCGTCGACCAGGACGTCGCTGCGGCTCATGGTGATGTTCTCCATCCGGGGGCGGTTTGCGGAAGGTGGTGCTGCTGGTGGCTGCTTCGGGTGCTGCGGCGCAGCGGGGGTGCGGTCGCCCGTCGGACGCCGGTCCGAATTCCTGTCCGAATAGTGGGACATGCGGCGGCGTGCGGTGCGAGCGGGCGAGAGGTGCTGAGCAGGGCGGCCGCGCCCGGCCCGAGGGGCCGGCACAGGTCACCGGAGAAATCGGCGGCGGGCGGCAACTGCCCTGCCAGGACGCCGAGTCAGCGCATTCGACACAGACAGGCGGCCACGCGGCACAGGTCTACCGCCCGCCGCTTCGTGAGGTCCGTCTGTCGCTTCATGCCGACGATGCTAGGGACACCCGACGCCCGCTGTCATCAGCGTATCGAATACCGAGACCAGATCGCTCGGATGCTGGGATTTGACCCTTCCATGGGCATCGGGAACCGGCCACGGCCCGGGCGACGGGGCCCCGGGGGCGGGTCCGGGGGCGGGAACAGCACCGCTCCGCGGCCGGCGCTGGACAGCGCGTCTCGCGGAGCGGAACGGTGGACGGCGGGGTCCGGTCAGCCGATGAGCTTGACGTCCTTGCCCTCGAAGGAGAGCCGGAAGCCCTCCTCCTGCGGCGTCACCGAGGCGAGGTTCAGCCCGGCGGGCAGCGCGGCGAGGGTGAAGCTGATCGGGTCGATCGCCTGGTCCGACACCCCGGCGAGCAGCGAGGCCATCGCGCTCATCCGGAAGCCGTCCACCGTCACGGTGTTCCCCTTGTTGTGCACCGAGGCCTCACCGACCGGGAACGGTCCGAGCGAGGCCTTGACCTTGCCCGGCCCGCCGTAGGAGAGGCTCAGCCTGGTGTTGGCGCCGAGCGAGAGCCGGCCCGCGTTCGGCACCAGCTCCGAGGCCGGCGGCAGCAGCCGCGACAGGTCCGCGTAGTCGATCAGACCGGACCCGGAACCGGTGTCCACGGTGGCGCTGCTCATGTTGTCACTGACCTCGACACCGGAAAGTCTGGCCGAGAAGGAGTGCAGCGCGACCTTGTCCTTGCCCTCGCCGACGGTCAGCCCGTCGGCGGAGATCCGCACATCGTCCAGCTTCTGCGAGACGACCTGGGTGAGGAACGGGAAGCCCTCGATCGACACGTGCGGCTTCTGGCTCATCCGGCCGCTCTTCAGGATCTGGTCGGCCGCCTCGTCCTCGGCGACCCCCACGGCGATCCGGTCGGCGCCCACCAGCACCCCCGAGAGCACCACCAGGCCGATCGTCGCCTTCAGCCAGCCGCGCATCGCTCTCCCCCGTCGTCGCCGGTCGCTGTCGTTCGCTTTGGTTCGCTGTGGTGCGCTGTCGTGCACCGTCCCCGCGCCGCGGTCGCGTCGCGGTCGGTCCCCACGGCGGCGGATCCGGGTACTCCGGTACGGCCGCTCCGCACGACCGTACGACGTCCCGCCCCGGAGCATGGTTCCGGGGCGGGACGTCGTGGGGAAGGCCGCCTCGGCGGCGGCGGTCAGCCGAGCAGGGTCGTGGCGATCCACACCAGCGGCGCCGCGACCGCGAGCGGCAGCGCCACGCCCGCCGTCATGTGCACGAACCGGGACGGGAAGTCGTACCCCGCCACCCGGCGGCCGATCAGCGCGCCGAGACCGGCCGCCGCGCCCAGCGCCGGCGGGGCGCCGACCGCGAGACCCAGCCCGACCGCCGCGAGCAGCCCCAGCAACGGGCCCAGCCACTTCGGCCCGGGCAGCGGCGCGGCCGCCAGCAGCGTCGCCAGCGCGACCGCCCCGACCGCCGCCGGCACCCAGTCCGACAGCAGCAGCGCCGTGCAGAGCACCGTCACCACGGTGGCCGAGCCGAGCACGGTGAGCGCGTAGAACCGCTCCTTCGGATCGGCCGGCCGGAACGTCTGCAGCACCAGGACCAGCAGGAAGAACCCGCCGAGCGTGCCGACCACGGCCGCCGTGCCGCCGTCCTCGTCGGCCAGCAGCACCGCCACGTCGGCCACCACGCCGGACAGCGCGGCCAGCGCGATGCCCTGCCGGGCCGGCCACATGCCGTTCAGCCGGAACCAGCCGGCCGCCGTCAAGCCCTGGAGCAGCACGAGCACCAGCGCCAGCCCGACCTGGCCGAGCGCCGCGCCACCGGCCAGCAGGGCGGCGGCACCGGCGGTGATCAGCGCCGGCTGGAGACCGGGGTCGTTGATCGGCGAACCGGTCCGGACGGCGGGCGCCGCCGGAGCCGCCGCCTGAACCGGAGCCGGGGCGGCCGGGACTGGCACCGGGACCGGCACCGGGGCGGTGAACGGCGCGGCCGGAGCCGCGGGGGCGCCGTGGCCGCCGAGCGCCGCGTTCGCGTTCTGCGCGGCGCGGGCCGCCCTGGCGGCACGGGCGGCGGCCGGGTCGGTCAGCACGGGGGCCGGCGGCTCCGGACGCTTCAGGGTCATGGTCGGCTGGTCGAGGGCCTGCCCCTGGTCCGGGACCGGCGCCGGGGCGTGGGCCTGCACCGGGGCCTGCGCGTGGGCCGGAGCCTGGGTCTGCGCCGGGCCCTGGCCGTACGGGGCCCCGGCGGGCGGCTGGCCCTGCGGCCGGCCGTGCCGGGCCCGGGGCCGGTCGTGTGGCTGGGCCTGGGCCTGGGGCCGGTCGTGGCCGGGGAAGGGCTCCGCCGGTCGGCCCTGGACACCCGGCGGCACCACGCCGGACACCCGCACGGGCGGGAGCAGCGCCGTCGCGTCCGCGTCGTCCAGCGGCGGCACGGGCGGGAGCAGCGCCGTCGCGGCGTCGTCCACGGCCGGACCACCGCCCGGCCCCGCCCCGTACGGCGACTGCCCGTACGACGGCTGCCCGTAGGCCTGCTGTCCGTACGGCTGCTGCTGCGGGTACCCCGGCGGCTGCGCCGACGGTCCCCCGTACGGCGGTACACCCGCCCCGGGGGCGTGCGGCTGCGCCGCGAGCCCCTGCTGCGCATAAGGATCCGGCGCGTACCCCTGCTGCGGGGCGTACGGATAAGGCGGCTGCTGCGGGTGGTACCCCTGCGCCCCCGGCTGCTGCATCTGCGGCTGCTCCTGCCCCGACTGCGCCTGCTGCTGCGGCTGCTGCGGCTGCGGCTGCGGCTGCCCGTACGGGTACTGCAGTTGCTGCGGCGGCTGCGGCCGGTGCTGCCCCGGCGGGCCCTCGGGGGCCCCGTTCGTCCCGGTCACACCGCTCACCCGCCCGCGAACGGCGGGAGGACCTCGACGGTGCCGCCCTCGCTGAGCGCCACCGTCGAGTGGTCACGGCCGCCCACCGGCGAACCGTCCACCAGGTAGGAGCAGTGGCCGAGCAGCAGGACCAGCTTCGGCCGGTCGGCGTGCCGCGCCCTGGCCTCCGCCAGCGCCTCGGCCAGGGTCGCCGCCAGGTACGGCTCCTCGGCCAGCCCGGCCTCCGACTTCGCCGCCGCCCAGTAGCGGATGGTTCCGCTCACCCGAACGGCGGCCGCCGGGTCGTGCCCGGTGGTCGCGCCCATGGCAACCCCTTCTCGTCGTCCTCGCCCGTTCCCGGGTACCCCGGCCGGGTCCACCACCGGAGGCGGCCGCGCCTACCCCGAAAGGTGTACGCGCACGGGTGCCGCCGATGTGCGTCCCATGATGGCGTGTTCGCCCGCACGAGCGGCAATCGCCCTGGCCCGGTACCCGGCGGCGCCGTCGCGAAGCTGTGGCGGGGCTCACCCGGGGCGCGCCCGAAAAGGGCCGAACCGCCGGGTCGGAGCCCTCCCGGCCCGGGGACCGGTCGGCTATCCTCGACCCCTGAGGGATCCGGGCAGAGTCGCCCCCGGGTCCTTTTGTGCTTTCAGGACGCCAGTACGGACGTTCTTGCGAATCGTCGGCCCACCCCCGGCGGTCCGCGGGAACCGCCCCCGCCACGCACGGCACAACGACGTGCCGGACCCGGCAGGGGCGTCGGACAACCCCTGCTCCGGGCCGCCGCCCGGGACGGGCCAGGACCGGAAGGTTCGCGGGATGAACAGGGCAGAAACGGTGCATCGCGGGTTGCGGGACCCCCGGCGCGCGCCCCGTTCGGCCGTCCGCCTCGGCGGGTCCAACGGTTCCCACCGGGCGTCCCCCTCCTCCCCCTCACCAGCACGTGCGCCATCCGGCTGTGGCGGCAGCCGGAACGCGACCGCGACGACCCGGAAAGGGGACTACCGGGTATGAGTTCTCTGCTCCTCCTCACCAACGCGCTGCAGCCCTCCGCGGAGGTACTGCCCGCGCTCGGCCTGCTGCTGCACAGCGTCCGGGTGGCGCCCGCCGAGGGTGCCGCCCTGGTCGACACCCCCAGCGCCGACGTCATCCTGGTGGACGGCAGGCGCGACCTGCCGCAGATCCGCAGCCTCTGCCAGCTGCTGCGCTCCACCGGCATCGGCTCCCCGCTGATCCTGGTGGTGACCGAGGGCGGCCTGGCCGCCGTCACCGCGGAGTGGGGCATCGACGACGTCCTGCTCGACACCGCCGGCCCGGCCGAGGTCGAGGCCCGGCTGCGGCTCGCCCTCGGCCGGCTCCAGGTGACCACCGACGACAGCCCGATGGAGATCCGCAACGGCGACCTCTCGGTCGACGAGGCCACCTACTCGGCCAAGCTCAAGGGCCGGGTGCTCGACCTCACCTTCAAGGAGTTCGAGCTGCTCAAGTACCTCGCCCAGCACCCCGGCCGGGTCTTCACCCGGGCGCAGCTGCTGCAGGAGGTCTGGGGCTACGACTACTTCGGCGGCACCAGGACGGTCGACGTGCACGTCCGGCGGCTGCGGGCCAAGCTCGGCGTCGAGCACGAGGGCCTGATCGGCACCGTCCGCAACGTCGGCTACCGCTTCGTCGTCCCGGAGAAGCCCGACAAGGGCGAGCGCCCCGACCAGGCCGCCCGGCGCCCCGCGACGGTCCTGGAGGCCTGAACCGGCGGGCCGGGCGGGCCCACCCAGCACCGCCCGGCCCGGCCTGTCCGGATTCGCCCCACCCCGTCCGGGAGCCGCCCTTCGAACGGCCCGGCCGGGGGGCGGTCCCCACTGCCCGGCCGCACGCCACACGCGTAGACTCCCCCCGTGGCCAAAGTGACGCGCGACGATGTAGCCCGACTGGCTGGTACCTCGACCGCGGTCGTCAGCTACGTGATCAACAACGGGCCGCGGCCGGTCGCGCCCGCCACCCGGGAGAAGGTGCTCGCCGCGATCGAGCAGCTCGGCTACCGGCCGAACAGCGTCGCGCAGGCGATGGCCTCCCGCCGCACCAACCTCATCGGCATGGTCGTCCCGGACGCCCGCCAGCCGTTCTTCGCCGAGATGGCGCACGCCGTGGAACGGGCCGCCTCCGAACGCGGCAAGCTGGTGCTGATCGGCAACTCCGACTACGTCGACGACCGCGAGGTCCACTACGTCCGCGCCTTCCTCGGCATGCGGGTCTCCGGCCTGATCCTGGTCAGCCAGGGCCCCTCCCAGCGGGCCGCCGAGGAGTTCGCCGCCATGGAGGGGGCGAAGGTCGTGCTGCTGCACCGCCGCCCCGAGGCGATCGACGACGTCGCGGTGGTCACCGACGACGTGGGCGGCGCCGAGGCCGTCGTCCGCCACCTGCTGGAGGTGCACGGGCACCCGTACGTGGCCTGCTTCGGCGGCCCGGTCGAGTCCCCCGCCCCCGGCGACCCGGTCATCGACCACGTCGAGGGCTGGCAGCGCGCCATGGACGCGCACGGCCTGCCGACCGAACCGCACCTGATCGACGCGCCCTTCCACCGCTACGGCGCCTACGACGTCGCCCTCGGCGTGCTGCGCTCCGAGAACCGCCCGCCGGCGATCTTCTGCTCCACCGACGACCAGGCCATCGGTGTCCTGCGGGCCGCCCGCGAGGTGGGCCTGCGGGTGCCGGAGGACCTCGCCGTGGCCGGCTTCGACGACGTGCCGGAGGCCGCGCTGGCCGACCCGCCGCTGACCACCGTCGCCTCCGACCGCGACGCGATGGCCCGGGCCGCGGTGGACCTCGTCCTGGACGACTCGCTGATGGTGCCCGGCTCGGACACCGAACGGGTCCGCAAATTCCCGTCGCGCCTGGTCGTACGGCGTTCCTGCGGCTGCTCCCCGGACGGCGCCGGGGCGTAGCGCGCACCCCGGCCTGACCAGGCTTTATGAGAAGTCAACGGGCTTCTCGGACCCTTCTGAGCGCACTCTCACCGGATTCTCATCCACCGGGCGGACGTTGGTCGCCATGAGCGATCACCAGCAGTGGCAGCACCGCACCGACGGCCCCTACGACGGACCGTCCGAGCCCCCGGCCGGGTCCCGCGAGGACCGGGTCATTCCGGGCACCGTCCTCGGCGGCAGCACGTACGAGCGCACCGGGCACGAGAGCACCGAGTACGGGAACACCGGGGCCGCTGCGGCCACCGAATTCGGCAGCACCGGGTACGGCAGCACCGCCCACCCCGCCGCCGGCACCCCCCCCCCTCCCCCCCTCCCCCCGTTCCCCCCCGACCCGGCCC
>NZ_LGDO01000468.1:0-201 GCF_001279805.1 Streptomyces sp. XY431 | reverse complement strand
TGAGGCTTAGCTTCCGGGTTCGGAATGTAACCGGGCGTTTCCCTCACGCTATGACCACCGAAACACTATGAAACTGTCAACCGCACCCACGACAGGCCATGTCATGGGGGTCGTTGTTTCAGAACAACACAGTGGACGCGAGCAACTGAGGACAAGCCCTCGGCCTATTAGTACCGGTCAACTCCACCCCTCACAGGGCTT
>NZ_LGDO01000467.1:0-201 GCF_001279805.1 Streptomyces sp. XY431 | reverse complement strand
ACCCACGAACGTCCACACACCGTTCTGCCCCGGCACCGTCGTCGCAAGCGTCGACGGCGCATCACCCGGCGCGACAGCCACCGAAAGATCCGCAGACACAGCCCACGCCTTCGCGGTGAGCGAGCCGGCGACACCACCGGAGGTCCGCAGGGCAACGGTGTAGGTGCCGTCGACCGGCAACGTCGTCGTGTCGAAACCGCA
>NZ_LGDO01000466.1:0-202 GCF_001279805.1 Streptomyces sp. XY431 | reverse complement strand
GTTTTCAACCCTGGTGGGTTCGGTCCTCCACGAAGTCTTACCTCCGCTTCAACCTGCCCATGGCTAGATCACTCCGCTTCGGGTCTTGGGCATGCAACTGTATCGCCCTGTTCGGACTCGCTTTCGCTACGGCTACCCCACACGGGTTAACCTCGCTACACACCGCAAACTCGCAGGCTCATTCTTCAAAAGGCACGCAGTC
>NZ_LGDO01000465.1:0-202 GCF_001279805.1 Streptomyces sp. XY431 | reverse complement strand
GTCGTCGTCGTAGCGGGCGTGGAAGACCATGCCCTCCTGCACCGGCGACAACGGCCAGACATCCTCCAACTCGACCTCTGCCGACTCCAGTTCGGCGACATCGGCGGAGGTGAGCGCGACCAGCGGGAAGTCCGACGGCGTGTGCCCGCCCGAACCCGGCTGCTCGACATGCGCAACCAACGCGCGCAGGACCGTCGACCAG
>NZ_LGDO01000464.1:0-203 GCF_001279805.1 Streptomyces sp. XY431 | reverse complement strand
GACGGGCACGGGGGCTGGAGCGACCTGGGCCAGGTGTCCACCGGGATGACCTCCGACCGCGCCCGGGTGCGTCTGGCGGACTACGACGGCGACGGGCGCGCCGACTACCTGTTGATCAACGCCAACGGGTCGGTGCGGGTGTTCCTGAACAAGGGCGGTGACGGGGGGCGCGGCGGTTGGAGCGACCTGGGCCAGGTCGCCAC
>NZ_LGDO01000463.1:0-204 GCF_001279805.1 Streptomyces sp. XY431 | reverse complement strand
GGAGAAGGGCGACGCGGGGGTGTCGTTCGGTGCGCCGGAGCGGAAGTTGGGGATCAAGGGGTCGCCGACGCGTGAGGTGTACTTCGACAATGTGCGGATCCCGGTGGACCGGATGATCGGTGCGGAGGGGACGGGGTTCGCGACGGCGATGCGGACGCTGGACCACACGCGGGTGACGATCGCGGCGCAGGCGTTGGGGATCGC
>NZ_LGDO01000462.1:0-206 GCF_001279805.1 Streptomyces sp. XY431 | reverse complement strand
GTGGACTGTGGATGGGGAGTTGGAGTACCTGGGTCGTGGTGACGACCAGGTGAAGGTGCGTGGTTTCCGGATCGAGTTGGGCGAGGTGGAGAGCGCACTCGCCCGTACCACCGGGGTCGCGCAGGCGGTCGTCCTGGTGCGGGAGGACCGTCCGGGTGAGAAGCGTCTGGTCGGGTATGTCGTGCCCACCCCCGGCAGCGAACTCG
>NZ_LGDO01000461.1:0-207 GCF_001279805.1 Streptomyces sp. XY431 | reverse complement strand
CTGAGACCTGATGCCGAGCCGATTGTGGTGAAGTGGATGATCCTATGCTGTCGAGAAAAGCCTCTAGCGAGTTTCATGGCGGCCCGTACCCCAAACCGACTCAGGTGGTCAGGTAGAGAATACCGAGGCGTTCGGGTGAACTATGGTTAAGGAACTCGGCAAAATGCCCCCGTAACTTCGGGAGAAGGGGGGCCATTCCTGGTGACG
>NZ_LGDO01000460.1:0-209 GCF_001279805.1 Streptomyces sp. XY431 | reverse complement strand
TGGTGTTCCCGGGTCAGGGTTCGCAGTGGGTGGGTATGGCGGTGGGGTTGTTGGCGGGGTCGGAGGTGTTCGCGGGGCGGATGGGGGAGTGCGAGCGGGCTCTGGCGCCTTATGTGGACTGGTCGTTGGTGGAGGCTTTGGGTTCTGAGGTGCTGTTGGCGCGGGTGGATGTGGTGCAGCCGGTGCTGTGGGCGGTGATGGTGTCGTTG
>NZ_LGDO01000459.1:0-211 GCF_001279805.1 Streptomyces sp. XY431 | reverse complement strand
GCAGGCGTCAGTCCGTATACATCGCCTTACGGCTTCGCACGGACCTGTGTTTTTAGTAAACAGTCGCTTCTCGCTGGTCTCTGCGGCCACCCCCAGCTCTGGCAGCAAGTGCCGTCACCAGGAATGGCCCCCCTTCTCCCGAAGTTACGGGGGCATTTTGCCGAGTTCCTTAACCATAGTTCACCCGAACGCCTCGGTATTCTCTACCTGA
>NZ_LGDO01000458.1:0-50081 GCF_001279805.1 Streptomyces sp. XY431 | reverse complement strand
GGCGCGGCCGTCGGTGCCTCGCGCGCCGCCGTCGACGCCGGCTGGTACCCGCACAGCAGCCAGGTCGGCCAGACCGGCAAGCAGGTCTCCCCGCAGCTCTACATCGCCAACGGCATCTCCGGCGCGATCCAGCACCGGGCCGGCATGCAGACCTCGAAGACCATCGTGGCCGTCAACAAGGACCCCGAGGCCCCGATCTTCGAGCTCGCCGACTACGGCGTGGTCGGCGACCTGTTCGAGGTCCTGCCGCAGCTCACCGGCGAGGTGAAGGCCCGCAAGGCCTGACACCGGTCTGACGGCAGGTGACGGCGCGGGGGCGCCCCCGGGAACTCCCGGGGGCGCCCCCGCGCCGTCGTTCGCCCTGGCCCACGGGCGGCGCGCCCCGGCCCGTAGAGTCGGTCGGCGGCGCCGGTCGCGGATCCCCGCGGACTCCGTGGATCCCATGGACCTCATGGACCTCATGGACTCTGCGGCCTCGGCGTCCGGCGCACAGCGGACCGTGGGCATCCGGCCCACCGTGGACAGGGGCGAGGGCAGACGCATGACACTCTTGACGGCGCTTCGGGGCGGCTCCGGCGACTCCGCCGACGCACTGCGGATCTCCGACGGACCGGGGCTCTCCCGTGAGCAGCTGCTCGGCGCGGCCACGGCCGTCGCCGACCGGGTGGCCGGCGCCCCCGCCCTCGCGGTGCTCGCCCGGTCCACCGCCGAGACGGTGGTCGCGGTCGTCGGCGGCCTGCTCGCCGGGGTCCCGGTCGTCCCGCTGCCGCCCGACTCCGGGCCCAAGGAGCGCGCGCACATCCTGCGCGACTCGGGTGCCGCCCTGCTGGCGCACGCCGCCGGTGACAGCCTGCCGGAGGACGCCGGTGTCGCCGGGCTGCCGGTCGACCTGCGGGAGCGCTCGGCCACCACGTACGCCGAGCCGGACCCGGCGGCGACCGCCTTCGTGCTCTACACCTCCGGCACCACCGGCGCGCCCAAGGGGGCGGTGATCGACCGCTCCGCCGTCGCCGCCGACCTCGACGCGCTCGCCGACGCCTGGCAGTGGACCGCCGAGGACACCCTGGTGCACGGCCTGCCGCTGTTCCATGTGCACGGGCTGGTGCTCGGCGTGCTCGGCGCGCTGCGGACCGGCAGCCGGCTGGTGCACACCGGCCGGCCCACCCCCGCCGGGTACGCGGCCGCGGGCGGCAGCCTCTACTTCGGCGTGCCGACCGTCTGGTCCCGGCTGGCGGCGGATCAGGAAGCGGCCGCCCGGCTCGCCTCGGCCCGGCTGCTGGTCTCCGGCAGCGCTCCGCTGCCCGTCCCGGTGTTCGAACGACTCGCCGCGCTGACCGGCCACGCCCCGATCGAGCGGTACGGCATGACCGAGTCGCTGATCACCGTCTCCACCCGCGCCGACGGGGAGCGCCGTCCGGGCAGCGTGGGCCTGCCGGTGGCCGGGGTGCGCACCCGGCTGGTCGGCGAGGACGGCGGACCCGTCCCGCACGACGGCGAGAGCGTCGGCGAACTCCAGGTGGCCGGGCCCACCCTGTTCCGGGGCTACCTCGACCGGCCGGACGCCGATGCCGAGGCGTGGACCGCCGACGGCTGGTTCCGGACCGGGGACGTCGCGGTGATCGGCGCCGACGGCTTCCACCGGATCGTGGGGCGGGCCTCCGTCGACCTGATCAAGAGCGGCGGGTACCGGATCGGGGCCGGCGAGGTGGAGGCGGCCCTGCGCGACCACCCGGCCGTGGCCGACGCCGCCGTGGTCGGCGCACCGGACGCGGACCTCGGCCAGGCGATCGTGGCGTACGTCGTGCCGGACGGTCCCGTGACGGGTGAACAGCTGACGGACTTCGTGGCGTCGCGGCTCTCGGTCCACAAGCGGCCGCGGCGGGTGGTGCTGGTGTCCGAACTCCCCAGGAACGCCCTGGGGAAGGTGCTGAAGAAGCAGCTGCTGGCGGACTCCGCACACGGGTGACGGGCGGTCACCCGGCGCCGGGTCGGGTGACGGTCGCTCACCTTCCGTGAGCCTTCCTTTGGCGCACTCCACTGCGCGCTGTGACCGGACGCGTGCCTACCGTGACAAGCGGTGCGGACCGGGTCCCCAGGGACCCACGCACCGCGTCCAGCGATTGGCGACCAGCGTTCGGCGCGACCGAGACGATCGGCGCGTCAGCGCGATCAGTGAAGGAAGACAGCAGCATGACGACCGTCAACACCGGCGCACCGGGTGCCGCCGACGACGCGACCGGGCAGCCCACTGCCACCACCTCCCCCCGGCCGGCGCGCGGCGCCCGCCCTTCGCGGGCCGCGCGGGTCCGCCGGGGGATAGGCATGGTGGCCGTGATCGCGGCCGGTGCCGGCGTGATCGGCCTCGGCACCGGGGTGGGGACGGCGGCGGCCGAGCCGGCGCCGGCCCACGCCGGGTGGGACGGTTCGCGGTACTGGTTCAAGAACAGTCAGGGCCAGTGGCGCTGGACGACGCACTACGACGTCTACCTGGCGCGGACCGGCGGCTCGGCCGCGGGCACCACCCCGGCCGCGGGCGCCTCGGCGACGGCGACGACCGTCCCGTCCGGGGGCATCACCCAGGGGTGGGACGGTTCGCGGTACTGGTTCAAGAACAGCCAGGGCCAGTGGCGCTGGACGACGCACTACGACATCTACCTCGCGCGCACCGGCGGCTCGGACACCTCCTCCGCCTCGGGTTCCTCGGCTTCCTCGACGTCCGCCACGGGGACCGGTTCCTCGGCCGACGCGGCGGCCCCGGCGGCGGACGGTGACGTCGAGGCGGCGGTGCAGTTCGCGCTGGCGCAGCTGGGCAAGCCGTTCAGGACGGCCGGCAACGGTCCGGACGGCTACGACTGCTCGGGCCTCGTCCAGCAGGCCTTCCGGCGCGGCGACATCGAGCTGCCCCGGGTCGCCAACGACCAGTACGCCGCCACCACGCCGGTGACGGCCTCCCAGCTGCGGCGCGGGGACCTGCTGTTCTGGTCGGACGACGGCTCCGCCCGGGGCATCCACCACGTGGCGATCTACCTGGGCAACAACCAGTACGTGGAGGCCGCCCGGCCCGGCACGCTGATCCGGATCTCGGGGATCAGCAGCGGCTACTACCCGACCCACATGGGGCGGCCCTGAGGTCTGCGTCTGTCGGCTCGGACCGGCGCCCGGACCACCGTGGTCCGGGCGCCGGTCCGTGGGCGCTGGGGTCCGTGGGTGCTCCGGGAGTGGTCAGGAGGGGCGGGCAGTCGGGTCGATGAGGTCGGCCGGGCGGGGGAGGGCGCCGCGGGCGCCCAGGGCGGTGACCGCGAAGGCGCCGGCCGCGACGGCGGTGGCGGCGGCCTCGGGGAGGGACGCACCCTGGGCCAGCCGGGCGGCGAGGGCGCCGCAGAACACGTCGCCGGCGCCGGTGGTGTCGACGACGGCCACCTCGGGGGCGGGGACGCGGTGGAGCGCGCCGCCCGCCGCGACCAGGGCGCCCGCCGCGCCGAGGGTGACCACCGCCCCGTCGCCGAGCGCCGCCAGTGCGGTGGCCGTCGTGGCGGTGGCGTCCCCGGTGCTGTCGGTGCGGTCGGTGGCTTCGGCGCCAGGGGCCGGTCGGCCGGTGAGCTGGGCGGCCTCGACGGCGTTGGCGACCAGGAGCGGGCGGCGCAGACCCGGGTCGGACCAGTCCGGGAGGACGCCCGCGGGCGCCGCGTTGTGGATCCAGCGCGGCCCGGCGGGCAACGCGGAGGCCGTCGCGCGGATGCACTCCTCGGGCACCTCACCACTGGTCAGGACGGTGTCGGCGGCGGTCAGGGCGAGCTCGGCGAGGGCCTGGGCGACCTCGGCGCCGGTGAGCCGGGCATTGGCGCCGGGGACGACCACGATGCTGTTCTCCCCGGCCGGGTCGACCAGGACGACGGCCAGCCCGGTGGGCGCGTCCGGGTCGGTGTGCACGGCGTCGGTCGCCACTCCGGCCGCCCGGAGGTCGGCCAGTGCGGCCCGGCCCTCGGCGTCGGCACCGACCCGGGCCACCAGGCAGGTCGGCGCGCCCATGGCGGCCGCCGCCACGGCCTGGTTGGCGCCCTTGCCGCCGAAGCCCTGGGCGGAGCCGGCCGCGAGGACGGTCTCCCCGGGGGCGGGGAGCACGGGGCAGCGCAGGATGCGGTCGATGTTGACGGAGCCGATGGCCACGACGCGGCCGGGCGTGCTGGGTGCGGTCATCGTTCCTCTCTATGCGTTCGGCCGCCGATGGGCAAGCACGGGCCCGGCCCGGCGGCGCCCGCCGTACGGTGGGGTGTACGGACCTTGGGGTGTACGGACGGTGGGGCGTACGAGGTGCGGAGGGGGCGCGCGCGATGGTGTCGGACTCCGGTGTCCGAGGGTGCGCGCTCCGGCGCGGCGAGGGTTGTACCGGTCCTGTGGTAGGCCCTCTGACCTGGGCACATGCCGCTGTCAAACGGAACCGGGAACCGCCATGAGCCGGGCCGGCGTGGAGGTATGGGGAACGGCGCGGCGCGGGTACCACCTCGGGTGGCGCTGGTTCGGCTGACGGGGGCGCCGCCCGGTGCGAACGGCACCGGGAGAGGTCGAGAAACAGGGGACGTTAGTGATCGTCTGGGTCAATGGCACGTTCGGGGCGGGCAAGACGAGCGCCTGTCGCGAGTTGGTGGAGCTGCTGCCCGGCAGCATGCTGTTCGATCCCGAGCTGGTCGGCTTCGGGCTGCGGGCGATGCTGCCGGCCGACCGGATGGCGGCGGTGTCGGACTTCCAGGACCTGCCGGCCTGGCGGCGGCTCGTCCCCGAGACGGCGGCGGCGCTGCTCGGCGAGGTACCCGGGCCGCTGGTGGTCCCGATGACGCTGCTGCGGGAGGACTACCGGGACGAGATCTTCGGTTCACTGGCCTCCAACGGCATCGCGGTGCACCACCTCGTCCTGGACCCTGAAGAAACGATCCTGCGTGCGCGCATTGCCCAGCGCGAGGAGGTGCCCGAGGACCCCGAGCGCAGCGAACGGATCCGGCAGTGGTGCCTGGAGCACGTGCCCCGCTACCTCGCCGCCCGCCGCTGGCTGCGCCGGGACGCCAGGCTCGTCGACACCTCCGGGCTCACCCCGCGCGAGACCGCCGCCAGACTCGCCCAGCTGGTCGGCGACGGGTCGGCCCGCTGCCCGATCGTGCAGAGCCCCGACCCCACCGGGGACACCGTGGCCGCCGCCGTCCTGTTCTTCGACGAGCAGGACCGGGTGCTGCTCGTCGACCCGGTCTACAAGCCGGACTGGGAGTTCCCCGGCGGGGTGGTCGAACGCGGCGAGGCGCCGACCGACGCCGCGCTGCGGGAGACCGCCGAGGAACTCGGCCTCCGGCTGGACCCGGCCTCGCTGCGACTGCTCGCCGTCGACTGGGAGCCGCGCACCGGCCCGCGCCGGGGCGGGCTGCGCCTGGTCTACGACGGCGGCCTGCTGGACGCCACCGCCCGGCAGGGGCTGCTGCTCCAGCAGGACGAGCTGCGGAGCTGGCGCTTCGTCAGCCTGGAGGAGGCCTCCGGGCTGCTGCCGCCCGGGCGGTACCGGCGGCTCGCCGCGGCGCTGGACGCCCGCCGCTGCGGGGAGCTGCGCTACCTGGAGGCCGGGCGGCGGGCGGGGGTGGGGCTGGCGTCGACGGCGGACGCGGCCTGAGCGGAGCGGCGGGTCGGGTGCGGGCCCGGCCCGGGCCCCGGCGCCCGGGTCGGTGGAGCGGTCGGTCCGGCGTCCTCGGCCGGGCCGGCCGCTCCGGCGTTCCGACGGTGGTGCCTGGTGGTGCCCGGTGGGCTGCGGTGGGTGGGCCGAGCCGCGCGGGGCGGGTGCGGCGGCCGTGGCCGGGGGCGGCAGGATGGGGCCATGCCGTTCACCCTGAGTCACCCGGCCGCCGTCCTGCCCCTGCTGCGCGTGGCGGGGGAGCGCGGGCCGCTGGTCGCGTCCGCGCTGGTCGCCGGCTCGATGGCGCCGGATGTGCCGTTCTTCGCCGAGTCGCTGCTGCCCGGGGTCTACCGGTTCGGCGGGGTGACCCACCGTTGGTGGGGGGTGCCGACGGTGGACGTGGCGCTCGCGGCCGGGCTGGTGGCGGGCTGGCACGGGCTGGTGCGCGGGCCGCTGGTCGCGCTGCTGCCGCCGCCGTGGTCCGGCGCGGCCGAGGCGCTGACGGTCCGCCGGGCCGGTCGGGGGCGGCCGACCCGGGCGGACCTCGCCTGGTTCGCGGCCTCGGCCGCGGTCGGCGCGGCGAGCCACGTCGGCTGGGACGCCTTCACCCACCACGACCGGGCCGGGGTCCGGCTGTTCCCGGTGCTGGGGCGGCCGGTCGCGGGCGGGCCGCCGCTGTGCGAGGTGCTGCAGTACGGCACCTCGGCGCCCGCGCTGGCCGCCGTGGCGGGGTACGCGGTGCGGGCGGCCCGGTCGGTGGAGCCGGTCCGGCCGGCCGTCGAACTGTCCGGGCGGGCCCGGCGGGCGGGCGCGGCGGTGCTGGGTGCGGCCACCGCGGCGGGGGTGGTGCACCGGCTCGTTCCGCTGCGGCGCGGGCTGGTGGGGGAGCTGTGCTTCGGGGCGGGGGCCGGGCTCGCGGTCGGCGCTGTCGGGTGGGCGCTGGCCCGGGCCGCGGTGACGGGGGTCCGGGGTGGTGCGGACCGGACGGCCGGTGCGGCCGGGGTACGGGCGGCGCGGGGGTAGCGGCCGACGGCGCACAGGTGGAACGGGGTGGTGCGGGGAGTGTGGGCGGGGCGCGGCGGCCCCGGGACGCGCGGGCGTGCGGCAGCGCGGAGCAGGCGTGCGGGGAGGACCAGGCGGGGGTGCCGCGGACGTGACGCGGGCCGCGTCGTCCTGGTGGACGGCGCGGCCCGCGCAGCCGGGATCAGAGGGGTCAGACCGAACGCAGCTCGGCGTAGCGGCGCAGGAAGAGCGCCTCGGTGAGGGCCATCCGCTCCAGCTCCAGCGGGTCGACGCTCTCGTTGACCGCGTGGATCTGGGTGGTCGGCTCCTCGACGCCGATCAGCACGATCTCGGCCTCCGGGTAGAGCGTGCGCAGCGTGTTGCAGAGCGGGATCGAGCCGCCCTCGCCGGAGGCGACCATCGGGGTGCCGAAGGCCTCGGCCATCGCCTCGCCCATCGCCTCGTAGGCCGGACCGGAGGTGTCGGCGAGGAACGGGGAGCCGTTGCCCTGGCGCTCGACGGTGACCTGCGCTCCGAACGGCACCTGGGCCTCCAGGTGGGCGACCAGCGCCTCCTGGGCGGCGTCGGTGTCGGTGCCCGGCGGGACGCGCAGGCTGACCGAGGCCTTGGCGAAGGACTGCACGGAGGAGGTGGCGCCGACCACCGGCGGGGCGTCGATGCCGAGGACGGTGACCGAGGGGCGGGCCCACAGCCGGTCGGCGACGGTGCCGGTGCCGGTGAGCGCGACCCCGTCCAGCACCTTGGCGTCGGCGCGGAACTGCTCGTCCGGGTACTGCACGCCGGTCCAGGTCTGATCGGTGGTCAGGCCGGCCACGGCGACGTCGCCGTGCTCGTCGTGCAGCGAGGCGAGCACCTTGACCAGGGCCTGGAGGGCGTCCGGCGCGGCGCCGCCGAACGCGCCGGAGTGCAGGTTGCCCGCGAGGGTGCGGACCGACACGTCGACCACGGTCATGCCGCGCAGCGAGGCGGTGACGGTGGGCAGGCCGGCGGCGAAGTTGCCGGTGTCGCCGATCACGATGGCGTCGGCGGTGAGCAGCTCGGGGTGGGCCTCGGCGTACTGCTCCAGGCCGCCGGTGCCCTGCTCCTCCGAGCCCTCGACGATGATCTTCAGCCCGACCGGGTAGCCGCCGTCCGCCTGGCGCAGCGCCCGAAGGGCCGTCAGGTGCATCAGGACGTTGCCCTTGCAGTCGGCGGCGCCGCGCCCGTACCAGCGGCCGTCGCGCTCGGTCAGCTCGAAGGCGGGGCTCAGCCACTCGTCCTCGGCCAGCGGGGGCTGGACGTCGTAGTGCGAGTAGAGCAGGACGGTCGGGGCGCCGGCCGGGCCGGGCAGCTCGGCGTAGACGGACTGGGTGCCGTCGGGGGTGTCGAGCAGTCGGACACCGGTCAGACCTTCGGCGGCGAAGGCGTCGGCGACCCAGCGGGCGGCCTTCTCGCACTCCTCGACCGGGAACTGACGCGGATCGGCGACCGAGCGGAAGGCGACCAGTTCGGCCAGGTCGGTGCGGGCGCGGTCCATCAGGGACCGGACGGCGTCGGCCAGGGGCTGCTGCGGCATCGGGTGTGCTCCGGGTAGGGGTGGTCCGTCCGGGGGGTGCTTCGGGCGAACGGCGTTGACGGGGGGTAACGCCGATCATAGGCGGACACGAACGGACGGCCCCGGGGGGAGCGGTGCCGGGCACCGTCCGCGCGGCCGGGGCGGGCCGGTACTGCCACGATTCGTTCGCGCGTTCGGTGCGGTGCGGCCGACGTCTGTGGGGACGGCCGCATAGGATTGTTGCCCGTGACTGACTCCGGAAGCCCCGATTCTCGTAGCCCGCTCGACGCCGAGGCCGCCGGGCCGGACCGGCCGGACCCGTTGGACGGCGTCTGGGACGTCGTCGTGGTCGGTGCCGGGCCGGCCGGCTCCTCCGCCGCGCACGCCGCCGCCGCCCAGGGCCGGCGCGTGCTGCTGCTCGACAAGGCCGAACACCCCCGGTACAAGACCTGCGGCGGCGGCATCATCGGCCCGTCCCGGGACAGCCTGCCGCCGGACTTCAAGCTGCCGCTCCAGGACCGGGTGCACGCCGTCACCTTCGCCTACGGCGGCCGGTTCACCCGGACCCGGCGTTCCAAGCAGATGCTGTTCGGCCTGGTCAACCGGGACGAGTTCGACCTGCGCCTGGTGCAGGCCGCCAAGCAGGCCGGCGCGGTGCTGGTCACCGGAGTGACCGTCACCGGGGTCGAGCAGCGCGGCGGCGAGCACCGGACCGCGCTGGTGACGGCCGCCGACGGGCGCAGCTTCGAGGCCCGCGCGGTGGTCGGCGCGGACGGCAGCGCGAGCCGGATCGGCCGGCACGTGGGTGTCTCCTTCGACCAGATCGACCTCGGCCTGGAGGCGGAGATCCCCGTCCCGGCCGAGGTGGCCGCGGCCTGGGCCGGTCGGATCCACCTCGACTGGGGGCCGCTGCCCGGCAGTTACGGCTGGGTGTTCCCGAAGACCGAGTCCAGCAGCCTGACCGTCGGGGTGATCTCGGCGCGCGGGGACGGCGAGCGGACCAAGCAGTACCTGGCCGACTACATCCAGCAGCTGGGCCTCGCGGGGTTCCGGCCGAGCGTGGAGTCCGGGCACCTGACCCGCTGCCGGGCCGAGGACTCGCCGCTGTCGCGCGGCCGGGTGCTGGTGGCCGGGGACGCGGCCGGACTGCTGGAGCCGTGGACCCGGGAGGGCATCTCGTACGCGCTGCGCTCGGGCCGGCTGGCCGGGGAGTGGGCGGTCAAGGTGGCCGAGGCGGGCACGGCGGCGGAGGTGCGGCGGGAGGCGCTGAACTACGCCTTCGCGATCAAGGCCGGTCTCGGGGTGGAGATGCGGGCCGGCAAGCAGATGCTGACCGCCTTCGAGCGCCGGCCGTACCTGTTCCACGCGGCGGTCTGCCTGGTCGACCCGGCCTGGCGGGCGTTCGCCCGCACCACCCAGGGGCACACCACCTTCGCCCAGGTGATCCGTCAGTACCGCTCGGCCCGCCGCCTCGCGGCCCTGGCCTCGCGCTGAGGTGACGCCGGGTTCGGCGGGGGGGTACCCGCCGAACCCGGCGTGCGCGGACTCGGCGTGCTCGAGTCCGGTGTGCGCGGACTCGACGTGCTGTCCGAGCCCGTTGGCGTGCTACTTGAGGCCGTTGTCGATCGCCGTGATCAGGGTGCCGCCGGGGGTGTCGCCGGTCATTTCCCAGATCATCGCGCCGAGCAGGCCCTTCGATTTCAGGTAGGCCGTCTTCTTGCCGATCGACCAGGCGTCGTCGAAGGTCCACCACTGGCCGCCGGCGCCGGTGTAGCCGTAGGTCGCGACCGACTGTTCGTCGTGGTACACGGCGAGGTTGGGGAAGGTGGTGATCAGGTTGTTGTACCCGCGGGTGCCGGCCTCCTCGGCGAACTGGCCGGGGGCGGCGCCGGTCGCGCTCTGCCACTCGCCCTTGACGCCGCCGTCGGCGACGCCCTGCCAGCCCCGGCCGTAGAACGCCAGGCCGATGGTGAGCTTGCGCGGGTTGACCCCGGCGTCGAGGTAGGGCTTGACCGCCGCGTCGACGCTGAAGTGGTTGGCGTACGGGTCCTGGGCGTCCTGGTAGAGGTTGCCCTGGTGGCCGGTGCGGTTGGGCTCCCAGGAGTTGTCGCTGCCCGCGCCGTGGAAGTCGTAGCCCTGGACGTTGGCGATGTCGAGGTAGTTGAAGATCTTCGAGAGGTCCCAGCCCTGGTCGATCTTCACCGGGTCGGCCGGGGTGAAGGCGGTCAGCAGCTTGTGCGAGCCGCCCAGGGCGTCCAGCTGCTTGCGGAACTCGGCCAGCAGCAGGGTCAGGTTGGCCTTGTCGTTGGCGCTGTAGTGGTTGCCGGCGTGGCCGTCGGGCGAGCCGGGCCACTCCCAGTCGAGGTCGATGCCGTCGAAGATGCCGGCCGCGACGCCGTCGCCGCCCGCGCCGTTGTAGACCGGCAGGTTGCCCTTGATCCACACATCGAGGCAGGACTTGACGAGCTTCTGCCGGGACGCGTCGGTGGCCGCCGCGTCGGAGAAGTACTTGGAGTACGTCCAGCCGCCCAGCGAGACGACGACCTTCAGGTTGGGGTACTTCGCCTTGAGCTTCTTCAACTGGTTGAAGTTGCCGCGCAGTTTGCCCCAGCCGTCGTCCGCCACGCCGTCGACCGACTGGGCGGCGCTCATCGGGCGGGCGTAGTCGGCGTCGGCGTCGCCCGCGCCGGTGCCCTGGTCCGGGTCCTGCGGGTTGGCGGTGGTGCCCTTGGTGACGCCCGCCAGGCAGGTCAGGTTGACCGGGTCGATGTTCTCGAAGGCGTAGTTGATGACGTCGAGCTTGGCCGCGCTGCCCGAGGTGTCGAGGTTCTTGACGAAGTACTGGCGGCCGTAGATGCCCCACTGGGTGAAGTAGCCGACCCGGGCGTACTTGCCGGCGCCGACCAGGTCGGAGGTGGTGACCTTCAGCGGCGCCGAGGCGGGCGAGGCGTTGTCCGCGCCGTCCCTGGCCTTGACGGTGAAGGTGTAGGCGGTGGACGGGGAGAGGCTGCCGACGGTGGCGGTCAGGGTGGAGCCGGTGACCGTGCGGACCAGGGCGCCGTCCTGGTAGACGTCGTACGCGGCGACCTTCAGATTGTCGGTGGCGGCGTTCCAGGCGAGCGTCACCTCGCTCGAACCCACCGCGGTGGTGCGGAGGTTGGTGGGCGCGGTGGGCGGCGTCGGGTCGGTCGCCGGGTCGAAGGTGGAGGCCGTGACCGACGCGCTCAGCGGGCCGTTGTTGCCGCGGGTGTCCTTGGCGCGGACGGTCAGGGTGTAACTGGTCGCCGGGGTCAGCCCGGTGACCACCACGTCGGTGGTGGCGGTGGTGGCGACCACAGTGGTGCCGTTCAGCACCTCGTAGGAGGCCACCGGGAAGTCGCCGCCGGTCGCGGCGGGCCACTTCAGCGCGAGCGTGTGGGCCGTCGCGTCGGTCACCGCGGGGGCGCCCGGGGCGGACGGCAGGACGTCCGAACTGCCGTCGCACTTGTCGCCGTTGATCCGGCAGCCGGTCGGCGTGCCGACCGGGCCGTTGGCGACGAACCAGAAGCTGTACGGCTCGGTGGTCTTCCCCGCGGGGACGTTGGCGTTGTAGAACGCGGCGACGGCGGTGACGTGGCGGCCGTTGACCGTGGCGGTCCCGTTGTAGCTGTTCTGGACGGTGACGCCGGCCGGGAGGTCGAACTCCAGGGTCCAGCCGTTGACGGCGGCGGCGTTGTCGTTGCGGACGATGTAAGTGCCCTTCCACCAGGATCCGTTGTTCTCGGTGGTGAAGGCGGCGGTGAGCTTGCCGGCCGCGTTGGCGGGGGTCGCCAGGGCGGTGATCGCGGCGATCGGGAGGAGCAGGACGGAGAGCAGCGCCAGCAGTCTGTGGCGGGTGCGGCGCGCCTGGTCTCGGCGCGCGCGGGATCGGACGGACATGGTTCTCCCTGTGACTGTGGGGTTGGACAGGGTGGCGCAGAACCGTGCGGGTGGAGCCCGGTGGTGCCAGGTGGTGCTGGGTGGTGCCCGGTCGGGTGGTGGGGTCGGTGCGTGGTCGACCGGTGCCCGCGTCGTGGGGGACGCAGCATGGGGGCACTGTAGGAGGACTGGACCAATGCGTCAACAGGTCTGTACCACTGGCGAGTTGAGAGCGCTGGTCGCGGCCGCGCGGCGAGGGTCGCGGCGCGGCCCGGTCCTCAGCCGCGGCGCGGGTGGCCGGACAGCTCGTCGCCGAGCGGGCTGCGGCTGTACAGCACCGAACGGCCGTGCCGCGCCCGGTTCACAAGCCCGGTCCGGTGCAGCACCGCCAGATGCTGGCTGACCGCGGCCGGTGTCACCCTCAGCCGGTAGGCGAGGTCGGTGGTGCTGGCCGGCTCGGCCAGCAGCGCGAGCAGTCGGGTCTTCGGTGCGCCGAGCAGCTGCTCCAGTGCGCGCGGGGTCACCGGCGCCGCCGGAGCGGACATCCCCGCCTGCCCCCGGGCCGGGTAACTGATCTGCGGCGCCCGGTCGTTGCTGATCATCGTGATCGCGCCCCGGGCGAAGAAGGTCGGTACCAGGACCAGCCCGCGCCCGTCCACGGTGATCTCCCCGTCCCACTCCTTCCACCGGCGGTCGACCGACAGCAGCCCGTCCGTCCAGCGCAGCCGGTGGTCCAGGTCGGCGAACAGCGCGGCCGCGCCCTGCTGCGCCAGCACCCGGGAGCGGTAGACCAGGTCCGCCTCCAGCACCGCCCTGGCCTGCGGCCACCAGCTCGGTGCCAGGCAGCACTCCCAGTACTCCTCCAGGGCGTCGGCGATCCGCGCCAGCAGCCGGGCCGGGTCGGCCAGGCCCGCCGCGAGCAGCGGGGGCAGCGACTGGTGGTGGGGCAGGAAGGTCTGCTCCAGCTCGGGCCGCAGCCGCTCGGGCGGCAGCGCCCGGACGGCGGCCAGCTCGGTGCGGAAGTCCGGCCACGGGGTGGCCGGGCGGGGCGTCAGGAAGTCCGGGATCCAGCGGTGCACGGAGACCAGCGAGAGCAGCAGTGCGGAGTCCAGCCGCTCGAAGGCGGGGCGCAGTCGCTCGAAGGCGGCGGACTGGAGCGGGAAGTACCCGGGGTGGGTCCACATCCGTAGGCTGAGCGCGGCCTCCTGGACGGGGGAGCAGGCGAACCAGGTGGTGGCGAGGTCGGCCAGGCCGAGCTTGAACCGGTGCACGCGCCCCCTGGCCCCTCTCCCCGTCCGGCTGCGCCGCCGCCCGCCCGTGCCGCCGGTGCGCTGCTGGTTTTAGCCCGAGCCTAAATGATTACTGTCGAGTGGCGGTGCCGGGGTGTGATCGTGGGCATGACCACCCCACCGGCGGCGACCGCCGCGCCGAGTCCCGACCTGCCGACGTCCAGGGCGTCGCGCCTGCTGCACCCCGACCCGACGGTGCGCCGGCTCGCCCGGATCACCCTGCTCAACACGGCCGGCAGCGGCCTCTCGCTCTCCGTCGGCGTGCTGTTCTTCACCCGCTTCCTCGGCCTGAGCGCCGGTCGGCTCGGTTTCGCGCTCACCGCCGCCGGGCTCTGCGGGGTGCTCGCCAGCGTCCCCGCCGGGCGTGCCGCCGACCGCTGGGGCGCCAGGCCGGTGCTGGTCGTGCTGGTCACCCTCACCGGCCTCGGCACCGCCGGGTACACGTTGGTGGACGGCTACCCGGCGTTCGTGGCGCTCGCCTGCCTGGTCTCCGCCGCCGACCGGGGCGGGGCCGCCGTCCGCAACGCCCTGTACGCGGAGGTGCTGCCCGCCGACAAGCGGGTGGCGGGCCGGGCCTACCTGCGGGTGGTGACCAACGTCGGGATATGCCTCGGCACCGGGGTCGGCGCGATCGCGCTCCAGGTGGACTCGCGGGCCGGCTATCTGACGGCGATCCTGGCGGACGCCGCCTCGTACCTGGCCGTCGCGGTGCTGTTCCAGCGGCTGCGGGTGCCCGGGTGGTCGGGTGCCGCTGCGGGTGCTGGCGCTGATGCGGGTGCGGGTGCGGGTGAGGCGGACAAGGCTGTCGAGGCGGGCGCGGCCGGGGGAGGGCGGCGCAACCCGGCGCTGCGGGACGGGCCGTTCCTGGTGGTGACCGCGCTCAGCTCGGTGCTCGCCCTGCAGTTCGCGATGCTGGAGGTCGGGGTGCCGCTGTGGATCGTCCAGCAGACCGACGCACCCCGGATCACCGTGGCCGGCACTCTGATCGTCAACACCGTGCTGGTGATCGCGTTCCAGGTCCGCGCCACCCGGGGCACCGAACACCCGGCCGCCGCGGCCCGGGCCTGCGGGCGCTCGGGGCTGGTCCTGGCCGCCTCCTGCCTGGTCATCGGCCTCGCCCACGGCACGCCCGCCGCGCTGGCCGCGGTGGTGGTCCTGGTCGGCGTGGCACTCCAGGCGGTCGGCGAGGTGCTGGGCCAGGCCGGCACCTGGGCGCTCAGCTACGACCTGGCCGGCGAGCGCGGGCACGGCGCCTACCAGGGAGTCTTCAACGCGGGCACGTCCGCCGCGTTGATGATCGGCCCGGCCGTCGTCTCGACCGCCGTCATCGGCCACGGCCTGGCGGGCTGGGCCGCTCTCGGCGCGCTGCTCGCCGGCGCCGGCCTGGCGATGGGCCCCGCCGTCCGGTGGGCCCGGCGGCGGGGCGCGGTTCCGGCCTGACGCGGCGCGGCCTGTGGCCCGCCGGCTACTCCGGAACCACCGCGAAGGCCTCGATCTCGATCAGCACCTCCGGCAGGAACAGCGCCGCCACCTGCATCGCCGAGCTGGCCGGCGGCGGCAGCTCACCGAGGGCCTCGTTCCGCGCCTTGCGGACGGCGTCCAGGTGCCCGATGTCGGTGAGGAAGTACGTCAGCTTGACGACGTGCGAGAAGTCCGCGCCCGCCGCCGCCAGGCAGCGCCGCAGGTTCTCGAAGATCTGCCGCGCCTGTGCCTCGGGGTCGCCCGCCCCGACCAGCCGCCGCTGCTCGTCGAAGGCGACCTGCCCCGACACCGCCACCAGCCGCCCGGTGGCCGACACCACCTGGGTGTAGCCGGTACCGGGGGCGACCCCGGGCGGCTCGGTGATGTGGGTGAGGCCGCTGCCGTTGCGCTGTGATTCCGTGGTCATGCGCCCATCGTGGCCGACAGGTGATCATCGCACCACGGCTTTCACGCAGGGTATTCTCCAGGCGCACCCCGCGTGACGGGAACGACTGTCAGGGAAGGAGCCCGCTTCGTGAGCCCAGCCCCCCGACTCCCCGGCGACCACAGCACGGTGACGGATCCCGAACGGGCCCTGAAGTACGCGGTGCAGCACGTCGCGGGCGACCGGGCCGAACTCGTCGAGGGAGTCATCACCCCGCTGTCGCCGACCTGGGCGCACGAGAGCGCCGCCGAGGTCGTCCGCCGGCAACTGATGCCGAGCCTGGACGCGTTGGGCCTGGTCTCCGGGGCCGGCAATCTCGATCTGCCGGGCTCGGAAAACTGGTTCATCCCCGATCTCGCGGTGGTCCCGGCGGATCTGGCGGCCAAGACGGAGGGCGCGCTCCTTCCCGATCAGACGCTGCTCGTGGTGGAGGTCACCTCGCCCTCGAACGGGGAGACCGACCGGACGGTCAAACGCCGCCGCTACGGCCAGTACGGGGCACCGCTGTACCTTCTGGTCGACCGGCAGCACCGTGCCTGCACGCTCTTCAGCGGGCCGACCCGGCTCGGCTACGCGGTCGAGGATGGGCCGCACCCCTTCGGGACGCCGGTCCGGCTGCCGGAGCCGTTCGACCTCGACTTGGACACTTCCAGGCTCTGAGTGGTGACGGCGGTGGCAGTCGGGCGTCGGGAAGCCTGGTCGAGCGGAGGGTGGGCATGTCAGAGTCGTCCGGGCGCCGCCGCCCACCCGTGGCCGCGGACCCGTTCCGACCCACCCTCAGCCGGAAAGCAGGACCGTACCGATGACCAGTGAAGCGCCCTTCGTCCGTGTCGCCACCGAGGACGCCGTCACCACGCTGACCCTCGACTCGCCGCACAACCGCAATGCGCTCTCCCGCCGGCTGATGGCCGAGCTGACCGCCGGGCTGGCCGGGGCGGCCGCGGATCCGGAGGTGCGTGCGGTGGTGCTGACGCACGTGGGCAAGGTGTTCTGCGCCGGGGCGGACCTCTCCGAGGCGACCGGGGCGGACCCGACGGTCGGGCCGCGCGGGCTGGTCGACCTCCAGCGGGCGATCGTGGACTGCGCCAAGCCGGTGATCGCCGTCATCGACGGGCACGTCCGGGCCGGCGGGCTGGGGCTGGTGGGCGCGGCCGATCTGGCGATCGCCGGACCGGCCGCCACCTTCGCGTTCACCGAGGTCAGGCTCGGCCTCGCGCCGGCCGTGATCTCGCTGCCGCTGCGCCCCAAGCTGGACCCCCGCGCGGCCTCCCGCTACTACCTGACCGGCGAGGTGTTCGACGCGGCCGAGGCCGCCCGGATCGGTCTGGTCACCCGGGCGGCCGACGCGCCGGAGGCGGCCGAGGTCGCGCTCAAGGAACTGCTGGACGCCCTGCGGCTGGGTTCGCCGCAGGGCCTCGCGCAGTCCAAGCGGCTCGCCAATGCCGAGGTGGTGCGCTCCTTCGAGCGGGACGCGGACGAACTGGTCGAGCTGTCGGCGCGGCTGTTCGGCTCGGAGGAGGCCCAGGAGGGCATGCGGTCGTTCCTGGAGAAGCGGCCCGCCCGCTGGGTGCGGTAGGACGCCCGCCGCCCCGGCTCAGTTGATTGTGGCGGTCTCGCGCCAGAGGTCGAGGAGCGCCTCGTCGCCGGAGTGCTCCACCCGCCCGGTCCCGGCGGGCAGCCGGTTCCAGAGCAGCAGGTAGAGGTCCCGGGCCGGGCCGGTGAGGGTCAGGTCGGCCGGGGCCTCGGTGAGCTCGACGGACAGCGGTTCCTCGCTGACCGTCAGCAGCCAGCGGCCGGGCCCGTCGGTCGTGCTGATCAGGACGGTGCGCGGCTGCTCGCTGCGGAGTCGGGAGCGGCCGCGGGACAGGAAGCCGCGCAGCAGTTCGTCGATGCCGTCGAGCGCGAGCTCGGGTGCGGTCGCCGGTCCCTCGGCGCCGGCGGCCGCGTCGGCGTCGATCCGGTGCACGGCCGTCTCGTGCGCCTGTCGGCGGGCCCAGAACGCGAGCGGGCTCGGGGCCGTCGGCAGGAAGGTCCAGCAGTCCAGGTCGGCCGGGGCGGCGAGGAGCGTGTCGACCAGCGCGCCGTGGCCCGCGCGGAACCAGTCGAGCAGGACGGCGTCGTCCGGCGTCTCCGCCCAGATCGCCTGCTGGCTCGCCTCGTCCATCGGCGTCGGCCGGCCGTCCCGGACGTGGGTGGTGGCCCAGCGGTGCACATGGCCGGTGTGGAGGACGAGGTCCCGCAGTCGCCACTCCGGGCAGGTCGGGACGGGAGCGTCGAGGTCGGTGCGGGCGGCGGCGTCCGCGAGCAGGCCGCCTTCGCGGCGCAGCGCGTCGAGGTGTGCGGTGATCTCCATGATCGGGAGTCTGGCAGCATCGGCGGTATTCGGACATGCGTTCCCATGAATGGCCAACGGAAATGTTGCGGGGCACGGGGGTGGGGGTGGCGCGGCTTCGGGTCGGCGACGGGCCGTGTGACCTTGGCCGCCTCGGCGCCGGGCGGACCGTACGGACCGGTAACGTGAGCGCATGTCGATCACGCGTTCCCTGTTCAGCGCCGTCCGGGCCGGCGGCCGGCGCGCTTCGGGGCGGCTCGTCCACCGGGGCTGGCAGTGGGTGCAGCGGGCCGGCGCGGTCTCCAGCGAGAACCCCGGGCCGTACCGCTTCGGCGAGCTCGGCGCGGGGACGAAGCTGAGCTTCCCGCTCGGCGCGGTCTTCAACGAGCAGTGGATCACCATCGGCCCGTTCTCGATCATCGGCGAACGGGTGACCATCAGCGCGGGCTTCCTCCCCGGCCTGGACCTCGGGCCCGAGCCGATCGTGCGGATCGGCGGCGGCTGCGTGATCGGCCGGGACAGCCACATCGTCGGCCACCAGTCGATCGTGCTGGGCGACGACGTGTGGACCGGTCCCGGCGTCTACATATCCGACCAGGCGCACGAGTACCGGGCGACGGACCTGCCGATCGGCAAGCAGTGGCCGCGCAACGAGCCGGTGGAGATCGGCTCCGGCAGCTGGATCGGCACCGGAGCGGTGATCCTCCCGGGTGCCCGGCTGGGCCGCAATGTGGTCGTCGCGGCCGGTTCCGTGGTGCGCGGCGAGGTGCCGGACCACACGGTGGTGGCGGGCGCGCCGGCCAGGGCCGTCCGCCGCTGGACGCAGGAGGAGGGCTGGCAGCCGCCGTTCCGCAACGAGCCGCCGCGGCCGCTGCCGGACGACCTGACCGCCGCGCAGCTGCGGGCGCTGGCGGGCTGGGACCTGCGGCTGCCGGGCGAGTCCGAGGTCTGACGCCGGGCAGCCGGGCAGCCGGGATCCAGCACCCAGGAGGCGGGCCCTAATTCGGTTGCCGCCGCTCCGCGGGGTCGGATAGGAAGCTCACATGCTTCGAGGCGAGAAGATCGGGCTGCGGGCCCGGCACGAGGACGACATCCCAGTACTGCTGACCGAGCTCCACGACGACGTGGCCAACTCCTCGCGGGTCGAGAGCGCACCGTGGCGGCCGATCCCGCCCGGCGCGAAGGAGTCCCGGGTCTCACTGGACCGCACGGACGACGCGATCGTGCCGTTCTCCGTGGTGGATCTCGAAGACGGCGCGCTCCTCGGCAGCGCGAGCCTGTGGGGCATCGACAACCACAACCGCTCCGCGCACCTCGGCCTCGGACTGCGCCCCTCCGCCCGGGGTCGGGGTCACGGCACCGAGGCGGTCGCGGTGCTGTGCCACTACGGCTTCGTCGTGCGCGGCCTGCGGCGGCTGCAGGTCGAGACCCTTGAGGACAACGCCGCGATGCTGCGCGCCGCCGAGGGCAACGGCTTCGTCCGGGAGGGCGTGCTGCGCTCCTCCGCCTGGGTGATGGGCGAGTTCCTGGACGAGGTGCTGCTCGGCCTGCTGGTCCAGGACTGGAAGGCCCGGGGCTAAGGGGCGGTCCGGGTGCCCAGGGCGTGTCCTGCGGCGGCGCGTTCGGCGTCGCGGGCGGCGAGGGCGGCCGTGATCCGGGGCAGGTCGGCGGGCCGGGTGGGGTCCAGGCCGGTGCGGACGGCGATCCGCCGGAGCCGGTAGTCCACGGTGTTGGGGTGCAGGTGGAGCACCTGGGCGGTGTGGCGTCTGCTGAGACCCCCGGCGAGGTGCACCCGTAGGGTGGTGAGCAGTTCGCCCGCGTCGTCCAGCGGGGCGAGCAGTGCCGCGAGCCGCGACCGGGCCCGGCTGGGCCGGCTGAGCTGGTACTCGACCAGGAGGTCGTCCAGCCGGTGCAGCCCGGGCGCCCGTCCCACCGCCAGGGCCACCTCGAGGACCTCCGCCGCGAGCGCGGCCGCCGCCGGGACCTCGGCGGGCACCGAGGCCGACCCGCCCGCCCGGACGGTGACGCCGGCCGCGCGCGCGACGCGCCGCAGGGTCTCGGCCAGCCGCTCCCAGACCTGCTCGGGCACGGCCTCCGGGTCGTGCTCCAGCGGAACCAGCACCACACCGCCGCCGGCGGTGAGCGCGGACAGCGCCGACTGCCGGGTGGCGTGGTCGAGTTCGGTGCGCAGCCGGCGCAGCTTGCGGTGCCCCGCCACCGCCCGGTCGACGTCCGGGGAGCGCTCGTCGGGGTGCTCGGCGACGGCGAGGCGCAGCACCGCGTACGCGGGCGGCAGGCCGATCCCGGCCCGGGCGGCCGCCGACTCGGCCTCGGCCCGCGCGCCGTCCAGCAGCGCGGTGACCAGGGCCCCTCGGGCGGCCCGCCGTTCGGCGGCATCGCCGTGGCCCTCCTCCAGGTAGCCGGCGCAGGTCGCGGCGGCGGCCCGGCGCAGGTGGTTGAGCATCAGCCGGTTGAGCAGCAGCAGGTCGGCGGCGTCGCCGTCGTCGGCGTGGCGGGTGATCAGCTCCCAGCAGACCTCCAGACCGAGGTGGTGGGCGAACAGCACGGCGTCCAGCGGCACGCCCTCCTCGGCGCGCCGGGCGGCGGCTTCCCGGACGGCGGTGAACTCGCCCTCGGGGGCGGGCAGTCCGGTGCGGACGGCGTGGGCGAGGGCGCGGATCCGGCGGGCGGCGACCGGGACCAGTTCGCCGGTGGCCAGTTCGCGGGGGAAGCGGCGGTAGGCCGGCACCCGGTCCAGCAGTGCGGCGACCACGGCCTCGGCCAACTCCGGTACGGCGCTCAGCAGACGTTGGTCGGCGGCGGTGCCGCCGATCACCGGGATCCGCCAACCGGCTGCGGTGGGGGGTGAATTGTGACCGGTCACAGAGAACTCCGTCGAGGTCTGGAAGCCGTCCGAGGCCCAGGTCGGAGGGGCGACCGCAGGATGGAGGCACTCGGGTTACCTGTTGGTAACAAACTTCCGCTCCGGAGGCAACCGTTGAGAACCCCACTTCTCCGCTCCGCCGCAAGGCCGTTGCGCCGCAAGCTCCTTGGGGCTGCTGGTGCGGCGCTCCTGGCCGGCGCACTGCTCGCCGGCACCCCCGCCGGTGCGGCCCGGGCGGCGGACGCGACCCCCACCGCGCCCGCCGCCGCTGCCTCCGCCCAGGCCGCGGTCCCGGCCGCCGCGGGTCAACTCCCGCCCGACGGTGACACGGTGGCCTCGCCGCCCGGAGCCAACGACTGGACCTGCCGGCCGACCGCCGCCCACCCGAACCCGGTGGTCCTGGTGCACGGCACCTTCGCCAACCGGTACGAGAACTGGCTGGTGCTCTCGCCGCTGCTGAAGAGCCTGGGCTACTGCGTCTTCGCCCTGGACTACGGCACGGTCCCCGGCATCACCTCGTCCGGCAGCGGGCTGCTGCTGCCGATCGGCGGGCTCGGCCCGGTCACCGACTCGGCGGCCCAACTCGGGCGCTTCGTCGACCTGGTGCGCGGGGCGACCGGCGCGGCCGAGGTCGACCTCGTCGGCCACTCGCAGGGCGGCATGCTGCCGAACTACTACCTGAAGTTCCTCGGCGGCGCGGCCAAGGTCGGCAAGCTGGTCGCCCTCGCGCCGTCCAACCACGGCACCACGCTGGACGGCATCACCAACCTCGCCCCGTACTTCCCGCGGGTCGCCGAACTGATCTACACGGCCTGCGCGGCCTGCCGCGACCAGGCGGTCGGCTCCGACTTCAACCGGCGGATGGCCACCCGGCCGGACACCGTCCCCGGCGTGCGCTACACCGTGATCTCCACGGTCTACGACGAGGTCGTCACGCCCTACCGGAGCCAGTTCCTGGACGGTGCGGGCGGCGCCGGTACGGCGGCCGTGGACAACGAGGTGCTCCAGGCGCACTGCCCGCTGTCGCTCGCCGAGCACGTGGCCGTCGCCTTCACGCCCACCGCGCTGCACCTGGTCACCAACGCGCTCGACCCGGCCCACGCCACCCCGGTGCTCTGCGGCTGAGGCCGCTGCTCGGGAGGACCCTGCGACCCGACTCCCCCTGGTGCGGGGGAGTCGGGCCGTGCGTGTTCCGGCCGGATCGGACGGGTGGCCCGCCTGCGGCGCTGCGGCCGGTCGTCCGCTCTCCCAACCACCCTCCGTGGACGGACCGTTGGCGTGATCTTCACCCCGCCTTGTTGACCTTGCTCATGTCGCACCCGAAGCTTTCACGCGGCCCGCACAACTGTCGCGTCCTCGTCACCACGATTCCCGGACAGGCGGGTCTGCCCGGTCTCCCTCGTCGTAAGGACTTCCCCGTGCGCCGTATCGCCTCACTGTTCGCCACCGCCCTGCTCGCGGGAGCCGCCGCGCTCACCGCGCCGGCCGCCGCCGGTGCCGCCGAGAGCCCCGCGACTGCCCCCGCCCCGGCCCCCGCCGCGCTGTCCGCAACGACCGTCCCGGGCCCCGGCGGTGTCGGGAGCTGTCAGGACTACGGTGCGTCCGCCACCTGTACCGGCCTCGACCCGATGCAGACCTGGACCGTCGGGGGCACCTGCGCGACCTACGACTTCAACACCGGCTTCTACACCTACTCGCCGGCGTGGAACAGCTGGGTCACCGGCGACGGCACCACCTCCGCGGGCTGCTTCGGGTCGTCGATGTTGTGGTGGGGCAGCGGCGTCACGTTCGGGCCTGCCGTCCCGGCCGGTCCGGTCGGGCAGGTCACCGGTCTCGCGGGCAAGTGCCTGGACGTGCGCGGTGCCAGCACGGCCAACAAGACGCCCACCCAGATCTGGGACTGCCTCGGCAACGTGAACCAGCGGTGGCGGATCGGCACCGACGGCACCATCCGCGCCGTCGGCGTGTGCCTGGACATCTGGGACGGCCGCACCGGCAACGGCACCCAGGTGCACACCGGCCCGTGCAACGGCAACGTCGCCCAGCAGTGGTGGGTCCGCAGTGACGGCGCGATCGTCAACACCAAGTCCGGCCGCTGCCTGGACGTCCGGGACTTCAACAGCAGCAACGGCGCCATCGTGCAGATCTGGGACTGCAACGGCACCTCGAACCAGCTCTGGCACCTGCCCGTCTGACCCGACCGGGCCGCCCGGTCCCGGGGCCGCCCCGTACGGACGCCGTGAAGCAGCAGGCCGGACTGCACGCCGGCCTGCTGCAACCGGCTTCAGGGCTGCGGTCGGAAGGTCAGGACAGCGGTGGTGCCCGCGGGGTGGAACAGGTGGCTCGCCGGGGCGGTGAGCAGGGCGGCGTCGTAGCGGGCGAGGGCGGTGGCGCTGTCGAGGGTCGCGGTGCCGGAGAGGCAGACCAGCAGGACGGTGGCCCCGGCCGGGACCACGACCGGCCGCGGCCCGGTGACGAGGTCCAGCTCGGCGGTGGCCAGGCCGCGCCGGGTCATCACGTTGAAGTCGACCAGCGGGCCGCCCAGCAGCCGGCAGTCGGTGGCCGCGTCGCCGGAGAACGCGAACGGGCGGAACGGCGCGTCGACGACGTGCTCGGTGCCGTCCACGGTCAGGGCCATGCCCGGGCCCTCGACCAGGGTGATCACCCGGTCCACCCCGGGGAAGGCCGAGAACGGTCCGGCCGCCCCGACGTCGGCGAGGCTGACCCGCCACTGGAAGTCGTCCAGCCCCGAACCCGCCGGGTACCCGGCGACCTCCCTGGTCACCCCGCCGCCGTTGCGCCAGGCGGTGGCCGGGCGTTCGGCGGCGCGGAGGAGCTGGACCGGTCCGGTGCTGTTCGTCATGGCGCGATCCTTGCACGGGCCCGGCGGCGTGGGGGAGCCTCCCGGCGCGGACCCGGTGCGGACCCGGTGCGGACCCGGCGCGGCCTCAGGGCGGCTCGGTGCCGCTCAGTGCCGCCGGACGGCCAGCGGGAGCAGGGCGGCGACGACGGCCGCGGCCGCGACCGTGGTGAGGGCGAGCGGCAGGCTGGTCGCGTCGGCCAGGAAGCCGATCACCGGCGGGCCGATCAGCATGCCGCCGTACCCGAGCGTGGAGGCGAGGGCGACACCCCGGGGGCCGCCGGCGGCGCCGGCCTGGGCGATGGCGAGCGGGAAGAGGTTGGCCAGGCCGAGCCCGACCAGCACGAACCCGGCCAGGGCCAGCGGGACCAGCGGGGCGAGCGCGGCCAGCAGCATCCCGGCCGCCGCGGTGAACCCGCCGAGCAGCATCACCCGGTGCTGGCCGAGCCGCACGGACAGCCAGGTGCCGCCGATCCGCCCGGTGGTCATGGCGAGCGCGTAGGCCACGTAACCGGCGGCGGCCACCTGCGCGCCGGCGTGGACGTCGTCCGTCAGGTGCACGGTGGTCCAGTCGGCTATGGCGCCCTCGCCGTACGCGGTGCAGAGCGCGGTGAGGCCGAGCAGCAGGACCAGCACGCGACCGGCACCGGAGGCGCTGCCGGACGCGGTGCCGGACGCGGTGCCGCCGGAGGAGGACGCGGCGGCGGACGCGGTGCCGACCGGTCGCGCCGCGGGGCTGCGGAGCAGGGCGGCACCCGCGAGGGCGGTGACCGCGAGGCCGAGCAGTCCGGCGGCCGCGAGCCACTGGGCGGCCGTCAGGGTGCCGGCGAGCAGGCCGCCCGCTCCGGCGCCGAGCAGGCCGCCGAGGCTGTAGCCGGCGTGGAAGCTGGGCATGACGGGGCGTCCGAGCTCGCTCACGATCTCGACGGCGGCGCTGTTCATGGCGACGTTCGCACCGCCGTAACCGGCGCCGAAGAGCAGCAGGACGCCGCCGAGCGCGGGCACCGAGTGGGTGTGCGCGGGAAGCGGGACGGAGACCGCGAGCAGGGCGAGCGAGGCGACGGTGATCGGCCGGGAGCCGTAGCGCAGGCAGAGCCGGCTCACGACCGGCATGGTGGCCACGGCGCCCGCCGACACGCAGAGCAGGGCGAGGCCGAGCGCCCCGTGCGAGGCGCTGACCTGGTTGCGGATGTCGGGGATCCGGACGACCCAGGCGGCGAAGAGCAGGCCGTCGACGGCGAAGAAGGCGGTCAGGGCGAGCCGGGCGCCGCCCCAGGAGGAGAGGGCGGACGCAGGGAGGGTGCGGGATCGGGCGGCGTTGCTGCGAGACTGGGGGGACGGCCGGTCGGCGGGGGCATGGGGACGAATTTTGTTTCGGAGCGGCACAAAGTAAGAATAGGGACGTGCAGCTCTCACCTTCAAGTCCGAAGCCCGGGACCGGGGCCGAACTCGACGCGCAGCGCGACGCCCACCGCCGCGCGGCCCCCGACCGCGGCCGGACGCTGCTCGGTCCGGCGCTCCAGCTGATCCACACCGGCCAGACCCCGACCCGCTCGGCGCTCACCCGCGCGCTCGACGTCACCCGGGCCACGGCCGGTGCCGTCACCGCCGAACTGGAGGCGCTCGGGCTGATCACGGTCGACTCCCGCCCGGCCGGCGGTGGCCGCGGCCGCCCCTCGCACCGGCTCGCCATCGACCCCGCGGGCCCGGTGGTGGTCGCCGGACAGATCCACGCCGACGGGCTGAGCGTCACCCTGGCCGGCCTCGGCGGACTGCTCGACCCGCCGGTCCACCTGCCGCTGCCCGCCGCCACCGACCCGGTGCGGATGCTGCGCGCGGTGGCCCAGGCGGGCGCCGAACTCGCCCGCGCCACCGACCGCCGCTGCCTCGGCGCGGCGCTCGCCCTGCCGAACCCGGTCACCGAGCCGGACGGCACGGCACTGGCCGCGCTGCACTTCGCCTGGCCCAGCGGCACCCCCGTTGCGGACCTCTACGACGTCGAGGTGGGGCGCGCCGACCACGGTCCGAGGGCGCTCGACCCGCTGCCCACCTCGATCGCCAACGATGCCAACCTGGCCGCCCTCGCCGAGTACCGGCACGGCGCCGGCCGGGGCGCCCGGCACCTGCTGCTGGTCACCTCCGGCCACCGCGGGGTCGGCGGCGCGCTGGTCATCGACGGGCGGCTGCACACCGGCAGCGCCGGGCTCGCCCTGGAGGTCGGCCATCTGACCGTCGATCCGCAGGGCCGCCCCTGCCAGTGCGGCAACCGGGGCTGCCTCAACTCCGAGACCGACCCGGACGCGCTGTTCGCCGCCGCCGGTCTGACGCCGGACCCGGAGCGGCCGCTGCTCGACCAGGCCGGTGAGCTCTGCCGGGCCGCCGCCGTCGACGAGCGGGCCCGGGCGGCCGTGGAGCACGTCATCGACCGGCTGGGACTCGGCCTCGCCGGGGTCGCCAACATCCTCAACCCGGACCGGGTGGTGCTCAGCGGGCTGCACCGCGACCTCCTGGAGGCCGCGCCGGACCGGCTGCGGGCGGTGGTGGCCGACCGCAGCCTCTGGGGGCGCAGCGGCCGGGTGCCGATCGTCGGTGCCGAGCTGGCGCACAGCGCGCTGGCCGGCGCGGCGGAGCTGGGGTGGCGTCCGTACCTGGCCGACCCGCAGTCGGTGGGCGGGGTGGGCGGATAGCGGCCCGGCGGGGCAGGGCCGTCAAGCGGGGTCGACAAGCGGGGTCGACGGGCAGGGTCGACGGGCAGGGTCGACAGGCGGGGTCGACGGGCGGGGTCGACAGGCGGGGTCGATAAGAGAGGTCGGCAAGCGTCGATAAGCGGAGCCTGGGGCTACGCATAATGTCACTTATCGTGACACTCGTACACTCGTAGTGAGCGCATCGAAGGGGGGCTTCGAAGGACTCGCACGAGGAGAGTGGCAGGCCATGGGGACCGAACCGACCGTCGACGTCGACCGTACCGACCCGGAGTACCGGAGCTGGCTCAAGGAGGCGGTCCGCAAGGTCCACGCGGACGCGAACCGCTCGGCCGACACCCACCTGCTGCGCTTCCCGCTGCCCGCCGAGTGGGGCATCGACCTCTACCTCAAGGACGAGTCCACCCACCCCACCGGCTCGCTCAAGCACCGGCTGGCGCGCTCGCTCTTCCTCTACGGGCTCTGCAACGGCTGGATCCGCCCCGGCAAGCCGGTCATCGAGGCGTCCAGCGGCTCCACCGCCGTCTCCGAGGCGTACTTCGCCCAGCTGGTCGGGGTGCCGTTCATCGCGGTGATGGCCAAGTCCACCAGCCAGGCCAAGATCGACCTGATCGAGTTCCACGGCGGCGAGTGCCACCTGGTGGACCGGCCCGACGAGGTCTACGAGGCCTCGGCCCGGCTCGCCGAGGAGACCGGCGGCCACTACATGGACCAGTTCACCTATGCCGAGCGGGCCACCGACTGGCGCGGCAACAACAACATCGCCGAGTCGGTCTTCGCCCAGCTGCGCCTGGAGCCGCACCCCGAGCCGGCCTGGATCGTGGCCACCGCCGGCACCGGCGGCACCTCGGCGACCATCGCCCGCTACGTCCACTACATGCAGTACGACACCCGGATCTGCGTCGCGGACCCGGAGAACTCCTGTTTCTTCGACGGCTGGGTGCGGGAGGACCCGGACGCCGTGTGCGACCGGGGCTCGCGGATCGAGGGGATCGGACGGCCCCGGATGGAGCCGAGCTTCGTGCCCGGGGCGATCGACCGGATGATGAAGGTCCCGGACGCCGCCTCGATCGCCGCCGTCCGGGTGCTGGACGGGGTGCTCGGCCGGAAGGCGGGCGCGTCCACCGGGACCGGGCTGTGGAGCGCGCTGCGGATCGTCGCCGAGATGCGGTCGGCGGGGGAGCGCGGCAGCGTGGTCACCCTGCTCTGCGACCCGGGCGACCGCTACCTCGACAAGTACTACGCGGACGAGTGGCTGGCGGGGGAGCGCATCGACATCGCGCCCTACCGGGCCGGGCTGGAAGCCTTCCTGGCCGGCGGCGCCTGGACGGGCTGACCGGCGGCGGCCGTCCCCCACCGCCCTCCCGCGCTACGGCAGTCGGGGCGCGGGAAGGTCGGTGGGGACGAGCAGTTGGAGGTCCTCGGTGGACGGGTCGTCGAGCTGCGCAACCCGCATGGCGTGCCGCTCCACCATGGTCTCGAAGACCTGGCGGGCGGTCCGGCCGTTGCCGAAGGCGGGACCGCGCTCGATGCCGGCGAAGTGCTCCAGCAGCGCCAGTGCGGTGGCGTCGGCCAGCGCGTACTCGTGCTCGGCGCACTGGGCGCGGGCGATCTCCAGCAGCTCCTCGGCCGAGTAGTCGGGGAAGGTGACGGTCCGGGAGAAGCGGGAGGAGACCCCGGGGTTGGCGGACAGGAACCGCTCCATCTCGGTGGTGTAGCCGGCCACGATGACCACCACCTCGTCCCGGTGGTCCTCCATCAGCTTCACCAGGGTGTCGATCGCCTCCCGGCCGAAGTCGCGGGCGCCGTCCTCGGGTGCGAGCGCGTACGCCTCGTCGATGAAGAGCACCCCGCCGCGGGCCCGGTCGAAGGCGGCGGCGGTGCGGATCGCGGTAGAGCCGATGTGCTCGCCGACCAGGTCCACCCGGGCCACCTCGACCAGGTGCCCGCGCTGGAGCACCCCGAGCGAGGCGAGGATCTCGCCGTAGAGCCGTGCCACCGTGGTCTTGCCGGTGCCGGGGGCGCCGGTGAAGACCAGGTGGCGGCGGAGCGAGGGAGCCTTGAGGCCGGCCTGCCGGCGCCGCCGGCCGACCGAGATGAGGTCGATCAGGGTCCGGACCTCCTGCTTGACGGTGGCCAGGCCGACCAGCCCGTCGAGTTCGGCCAGCGCCTCGTCGGCGGGCCGGCAGTCCGGGATCGGCCCGATCACCGCGGGCGCGGCGGAGGCCAAGGATCCTGCGGCAGTGGCGAGTTGGACGCGCGGCCCGGGGATCTCGGTGGCCGGCGACGGCAGCGCCGCCACATCGTCCGAGGTGCAGCCCTCCACCACCGGGCCGGGCTCGGAGAATTCGAAGCCGGCCCGCTCGTTCTGCTCGGCCCGGCAGCGCGTCAGCACCGTGCGGCAGCCGTCGATGATGTGGAAGCCGAAGCCCTTGCCGTGCGAGACCCGGCAGTCCTCGAAGGTGCCCCGGCCCTGGGCGGAGACGTAGACGCCGGCGTCCGAGCCGGCCCGGACCGTGCAGTCCCGGAACACCGGGTCGGCGCCCTTGGTGACGATCACTCCGGTCGCCACGTCGGAGATCTCGCACTTGGTCAGCAGGCCGCCGCTGCCGTGGTCGCGGAACCACAGCCCGGTGCCCGCCTCCTGCACCCGGCAGCCGCTGAGCGTCACCGTGGCGCCACCGCTGACCGACACCGCCGAGCTGCGGATCCGGCTGAACGAGCAGCCCTCGGCGACGGCGGCGGAGTCGCGGTCCAGTACGAACAGGGCGTCCGGCAGGTCGTGCAGGGCGCAGTCGGTGAGGGCGAGCCGGGCGCCGTCGCTGACCCACAGCGCCGGGTACTCGCCGTTCGAGCCGTGGATCTCGCAGGACTCGGCGCTCGCCTCGGTGCCCTGGTCCCAGACCGAGAGCGCGCCGCGCCCGAAGTCCCGCACCGTGGAGTGGGCGAGGCTGAGCCGGGCCCGGCCGCGCAGGTCGGCCGCGTTCTCCGGCAGGTCGTGCACCCGGCAGCCGGTCAGGACGAGTTCGGCCTCGCCGTCGAGGGTGAGGCCGTTGCCGGTGACCCGGTGGATGTCGCAGTCGACCAGCCGCCCGGCGGCCTGGGCCTCGGCCTGCACCCCGCTGCCGCGGATCTCGTAGATCTCGCAGCCGGTCAACTCGGCGGCGCTGCCCGGGTCGGAGAGCAGGACGCCCGCGCCGGTCGCGTGGTGCACCCGGCAGCGCTCCAGTGCGACGGTCGCGCCGCCGAGCACGGCGAGCCCGGCCTGGCCGGCGGCGGACACCTCGCAGTCCTCGAACGCCGCCGCGGTGCCGGGGCCGCGCAGCCGCAGTCCGAGTCCGTCCGGATTGGCCACCACACAGCCCTTGAGGGTCGGCCGGGCGCCGTCGGTGATCTCGACCCCGGCGGCGGAGCGGGTCTCGACCCGCAGGCCGGTGAAGGAGGGGGACGCGTCCGCGCCGGACACCAGCACGGCGGGGGAGGACCGGTCGCTGCCCTCGATCACCAGGTCCCGGACGGTGGCCGAGGCCGTCACGGTGAGCGGGACGCCGCCGGGAGGGTCGATCCGGACGGTGCCGGGGCCCTGGGCGGGGACGATCGTGACCGCCTTGTCCACGACCACGTTCTCCCGGAAGGTGCCCGACCGCACGGTCACCGTGTCGCCGGGTTCGGCGGCCGCCAGGGCCTCGGTGAGCGTGTCGTACTCGCCGGCGCGGCGCCGCCAGCGGGATGCGCTGTCCTGGGTGACCCGGACCCTGTGCTCAGCCATGACGGTTTGTTGTCCCCACCTTCATCGAGCCGGCGATCTGCGGACCGGACGCACGCGGGCGCCGTTCGCCCGGACGCGGCGCACGGGGTGCGCGGGTCGTCCGCCCACCGTAGCGCGCCCGCACGGATGCTCCCGCCCGTTCGGTGCCGCCCGGTGGCGGGCGGGGCCGGGCGCCGTCGCGGGTTCACCACATGCTTCAACGAGTGCGCACAGTTCCGGTTCCGGGACGCGGGTGCGGAACCGGCCGGGGGCCGGTGGGGCGCCGGTGGCGGAGCAGCGGTTGTGGGGCCGGCGGGGAGCCCCGGGCGCGGGAAACGCGCGCGGGAACCGGCGCGTGGGCGCCGGCCCCGTGCGCCGGGAGCGCCCGGCCGACCCCGGCCGCTGGCCCCGGCCGCCGCACCCGACCGCCGTGAGCGGCGGCCGGGCGGGCCGGTCGGTCAGAACAGCCGGTCGGTCAGAGCAGCCGGTCGGTCAGTGCAGCCCGTCGGTCAGAGCACCCGGTCGGACGGCCACTCCATGCCGCCCTCCAGTACCTCGACCTCGTCACCGAGTCGCAGCGTGCCCAGCGCATCGCCCTCGACGCCCGCCGGCCGCTCCGGAATCAGGTTCTGCCCGAACGCGGCCTTCTTCAGCAGCCGGTGGTGCCGGGCCAGGGTGCGCAGCGGCTCCGGGCCGCGCCGCTCGCCGCTCTCCTGGTCGGTGGTGGTGACCACGCAGCGCCCGCACGGCTTGACCACCCGGAAGGTCAGTCCGCCGATCCGGATCCGGCGCCAGCCGTCCTCGGCCCAGGCGTCGCTGCCGGAGACCACCACATTGGGGCGGAACCGCTCCATCGGCAGGGTCTCGTGGCCGTCCGGCTGCGCCTCGGCGATCAGGGCGTTGAGCTCGGCCAGCGAGGCGGTGGTGGTGAGCAGCAGCGGGAAGCCGTCGGCCATCGAGACGGTGTCGCCCGGCGAGGAGAAGTCCGGGTCGACGGGCCGGGCGCGCGGGTCGTCCAGGTGCACCAGCCGGTAGTCGCCGAGCTGCTCGGCGATCCACAGCTGGGCCTCCTTCCCGGCCTCGGCGGCGTGGAAGCGGGTGCCCCAGACCTCGACGTCGGCGAGCTGGTCGCCGACCGCGACCGAGGGGGCGGGGATCTCGGCGCGGGAACCGCCGGGCGTGGTGAGCACCAGGGAGCCGGCGGCGGTGAGCTCGGTGCGGACCTGGCCGAGGGCCGGGTTCTCGCGTTGGCTGACGAAGCGGCCGTTGGCGTCGGCGAGCATCCAGCGGCGGTCGCCGGCCAGGCCCCACGGTTCGACGCGGGCGCTCTCGGGGCTCAGGCGGTACATGGACTTGACGGGGTAGACGTGGAGTCCGGTGAGCTGCATCCCTCCATCCTGCCAGCCCCGCTCGAACCGGCCGCAGGTGAGTCCGGCGTCGTTCGCGGACCTGCGGTCCGGTCCGCGCAGCCGGATCGCGCGGTCGGACCGTGACCGGACCCGTGCGGCCGGAAGACGCCGGGGGCGGTGCCGCGACAGGCTGCCCCGACACGCTGCCCGAACGCGCACGGACCGCCCGGAACGCCTGGGTGGGGCGGCGTTCCGGGCGGTCCGTGGATGACCCGTTCTCCGTACGCCCGGCGTCGTTCGGTGCGCGCCGGGTGGTGCTCAGGTGGTGCGGGTCCGGGCCGGGTGGGGGTCCGGTCCGGGGTGGTGTCAGTAGCCCTGCGCCTGCGGCTGGTAGCCCTGCTGGTACTGGCCGTGCTCGCCGTACGGGCCGGGCCGCTGCGGCTGCATCGGGCGGACCGGGGCGACCGGGGTGACGGCCGGACGCAGCTGGGCGCCGCCGAAGGACTGGTCGGCCGAGCCGCCGAAGCCGCCCTGGTGGCCGCCCTGGCCGCCGAAGCCCTGCTGGCCGCCGAACGACTGCTGACCGCCGAAGGACTGCGGGCCGCCCTGGGGCTGGCCGGCCGCGCCGTGCGGACCGGCCGGCTGCGCGCCGAAGGTCTGCTGTCCGCCGTTGCCGCCGACGAAGGTGTTCTGGCCGCCGAAGCTCTGGCCGCCGGAGGGCTGGTACCCGCCGGTGGAGGCCTGGGTGAAGCCCGGGGTCGGGGCCTGCGGGCGCTGGCCCGGCAGGTAGGGCTGCGGAGCGCCGTACCCGGGGACCGCCGGCTGGGGCGCGGCGGCGTACGCGGGGGCGGGCTGCGCCGGGATGTACGTGGTGGCCGGACCGGAGGGGGTGCTGCTCGGGCCGGGGCCCAGGGCGAGGCGGGCCGGCGGCAGGGCGGGGAGGTTGCCACCGGGACTGTCGTACCCGGAGCCGTACCGGTTCTCGTAGGACTGGCCGGGGAGGCCGGATCCGTAACCGGTCGACAGGGCCGGCGGCAGGGCGGCCGGCACATTGATGGGCGCGATCTGGGGGACACCGCGCTCTGCGACGAGGCTGTCGTAGATGGGCGTGCCGGAGGAGAAGGACGGAGAGGGGTAGCCGACTCCGTCGTAGGAGCGGGGCGAGGTCATGGGGCATACGGTAAGCCCACAACGAGCCTACTGAGGAGACTGGGAGGCGGAGCAGTTCGAGTGTTTACACAAGCTTCGCTCGAACAAAGGTTTCGAAAGTAGTAAGAACGGACAAATTGGCGATGACTTCAGGCCACCCGCCGCCCGCTCCGGAGGCTCGAACGGGGGCCGGACGCGGCCACCGAAGCCCCGTGCGGTGACGGGGCGGTGGACGGTTCGGGGACTGTCGAAGAAACTTCTGCGGGCAGGGCGTGTACCGGCGCATTCGAGCCCCCGCCGACGGCGCGGTGGGGGCTCGTGAATGTTTCGGGGATAAAGTCCCCATCAGAGCTTTCGCGGGGTTTGTCCGGACAGGGGAGGGGCCGGGTCCGGGCCGCCCGGGGCCGCTCGCGGCCGGTCGGAGCCGCTGAACGCCACTGGAACGCCCCCGACTTGCCGCGACCTGCCGCCGACCTGGTCCCGACCTGCCGCCGGATCGCCGCCGGAACGCCTTCGGACCGCCTTCGGACCGTCGCCCGGTGGCCACCGAACCGCCACCGGGCTGTCGTCCGCGTCCGCTCAGTGCACCGGGGCCGGCCGGGGAGCGCTGCCGTTCTGGGCGGGGAAGCCCGGCAGACCGGCCACCTCGGAGGTGCAGAACGAGCAGCGCACCGCCGCGACCGGGATCTTGCTCAGGCACTCCGGGCAGTCCGCCTTGGCGACCGGCGCCGGCTTGTCCCCGTCGAGCCGCGCCTGGAGCTTGCCGACCGGCACCACCACGATGAAGTAGATCACCGCGGCGACCAGCAGGAAGCTGATCAGCGCGTTGATGAAGACGCCGTACGGGAACCGGGTGCCGGCCACCTCGAAGGTCTTCAGGGTGAAGTCGCCGACCGCACCGGTCGCGACCCCGATCAGCGGCGTGAGGAAGGCCGTCACGAACCCGGTGACCACGGCCGTGAAGGCCGCGCCGATCACGATGCCGACCGCCAGGTCGACGACGTTTCCACGCAGCAGGAAGCTGCGGAATCCCTTGAGCACCGGGAACTCCAAATCCGTACGGGGGAAGGTGGGATGGGACCACGGGCCCCGGCCGGACATCCTGCCGACCGGGAGTACCCGCGGTCCAACCGCGTTCACCCGATCCGCGTAACGGCGACGCGGTCCGGTGCGGTCGGCTCAGGCGGAGCGCAGACGCTCCGCGTACGGCTGGATCCGGGCCACCGCCTCGGCGATCCGGCGCACCGTCGGCGCGTCCATCTGGGACCACAGCGGCACGGTGAGCACCGAGTCGGCGAGCCGGTCGGTGAGCGGCAGCGCCTCGGCCTGGCCGAGGTGGGCGTAGGCCCGCTGGCGCTGCACCGGCGGGTGGAAGTAGCGCCGCGAGTCGATCCCCTCCGCCTGCAGGGCGTCGGCGAGTTGACGCGAGTCGAGGCCGAACGCGGCGGCGTCCAGGATCAGCGTGAGGTCCTTGAAGGTGGAGGTGTCGCCCTCCTCCGGCAGGGCGAGTCGCAGCCCAGGGAGGCCGGCCGTGACGGCGGCGAACTCGGCCACCAGTGCGCCCCGGTGGGCCACCCGTTCGGGCAGTCCGGCCAGCCAGTTGAGGCCGACGGCGGCGTGCAGTTCGCTCATCCGGGCGTTCAGGCCGGGGAACAGCGTGTCGTAGTCGCCGGGGTTGCCGTAGTCGCGGGCGGTGCGCAGCCGCCGGGCGAGCGCGGCGTCCCGGGTGGCGACCAGGCCGCCCTCGCCGGCCACCGCGACCTTGGTGGGGCTCATCGAGAACACCTCGGCGTAGCCGAAGTTGCCGATCGGCACCCCCTTGCGGCGGCTGCCGAAGCCGTGCGCGGAGTCGTACACCAGCGGCACCCCGGCGGCGTCGGCGACCTCCTGGAGGCGCTCGACCTGGCAGGGCGTGCCGTAGACGTGGGTGGCCATGAGCGCGGCCGGGCGGTCGGCGGCGGCCAGCCGGGCGGCGGCGTCCTCCGGGTCGAGGGTGATGTCCCGCTCGCGGGCCTCGGCGAACACCGGGGTGCCGCCGGCCCAGTGCGCGGCGTGCGCGGTGGCGGAGAAGGTGAATCCGGGCATCACCACCGCGCGTCCGCCGTCCACCTCGGCGGCCTGGAGCACCAGCATCAGTCCGGTCGTGCAGTTGGAGACCGCCACCACGTGCGGCACCTCCAGCAGCGCGGCCGCGGCCTCCTCGAGTTCGGCGACGGTGCGGCCGTTGGTGAGCTGTCCGCTGTCGAGCACGGTGCCGAGCCGCTCCAGCAGCGCGGCGCGGTCGGGCACCTGGACCCGGGTGAGCGGCAGCCCGTCGGGGAAGGCGGGAGTGCCGCCGAGGGCGGCGGGCAGGGCAAGGGTGTCGGTGGTCATGGCGCGGTCGATCCCCCCTGGGACGTTGACGGTGACGGTGACACGATGAACGGCGGTGCGGTGGAGGACGGTGCGGTGGTGGAGGACGGTGGGACGGTGACCCGGACCGCTGGTGCTGCCGCCGGGCCCCCCGGTGGCTCGGGCGTCCGCCGGGCGCCCCACTGCCCGGGCGAGACCCGCCAGACCGGTGGTGGCCGGCGGGCCGAGGTCCTCCCCCGGCTCGCGGTGGCGGCCGGGACGACCAGCAGCACCAGGGCGAGCGGCAGTACCTGGACCCGTTCGCGGGACAGGATGCCCATGTTGTTGATGGTCGAGAAGGCCCAGCAGAACAGCAGCGTGTAGACGGCGGCGAAGGCCACGTACGAGCGCTGCACGAACAGCCGGGGCAGCCGGGACAGCCGGGGCCAGGCCCGGACGAACATCACCAGCAGCGCGAAGCACTCCACCGACTGGATCAGGTTCTGGATGTTGGACGCCTCGAACGGGAACGGCCGGAACAGCACGCTGATCACCGCGACCGGCAGCCCCGCCGGATTGAGGCTGAACTGGGGCGAGGCGTCCTCGGGCGCGGTCGCGTTGATCATCGAATTGCCCTGGCTGGTACGTCTGGAGGTCTCCGAGAGCACCTGGTTGACGGCGTCGCCGCCGGTCCCGTCGGTGCCGAAGAAGGTCGAGACCTGCTGGAGCATCAGCACCGCCATCGCGCCCAGCACCACGGCGGTCAGGATGGTGCGCAGCGGCCCCAGTGCGCTGACCTGCTGCGGACGGCGGCGCAGCACGTACGCCACCATCAGCCCGGCCCCGGCCAGCGCGGTGACGTGCGGGCGGACCATCGCGGTGCCCACCGAGCCCAGCGCGATGCAGAAGAAGGCGCCGAACCGGCGGTCCAGCAGCCGCGCCGTGCCGTAGGTGGTGAGGCCCAGACAGAACATCATCCAGGCGTCCTTGCCGATGCTGGACGGCCAGAACAGCAGCGAGGGCAGGAAGAAGACCAGCTTGGCGTACTTGCGGGTGTCCGCCTCCGGGAAGGCGATCTGCAGCGCCCGCCAGAACAGCAGCAGGCCCCAGAAGCCCAGCCAGGAGAAGACCAGGAAGCCGCCGATCAGCGAGGGGCCGGTGATCGCGTACACGATGCCGGTGACGATGATGACGAAGCCGGTGCCGGCGACCTTCATGCCCAGGTCGTAGTGGACGCCGCCGAGCAGGTCGGCCTGGTCCAGGTAGGCGGCGAGCTCGCTGCCCTTCTGGTGGTACATCTTGGCGTCGGCCGCGCCCCCGTACAGCACGAAGGCCATCAGGTAGCGGGGGAAGGCGCAGAGCAGTTTGGCGGTCATCGCCAGCAGCAGCAGCCGGAAGACGTCCCGTTCGGGGTTGGCGGCCGCGATCCGGGCCAGCAGCGGGGTGCCGATCGCCATCAGCGCCGGGAGGATCAGCAGCGCGCCCCAGGTGTCGTACGAGGTGTGCGCCGAGGCGAGTACGAAGAGCGTGACGTAGCCGGTGACCAGGGCGGCGGCGAGGGCGGACGGCCAGGGGACGCGCCGGAGCACCGCCGTCGCGGCGCCCGCCGGGCCCGGTCCCCCGGGCGCCGCCGCCATCAGAACACCTCCAGGTCGCCGAGGCTGAACCGCCAGTCGGCCAGGGTGAGCGGGGTGGCGCCGGCCGGGGTGCGGGCGGCGAGGGTCATCCCGGTGCGCGGGGCCCGCAGGTAGCCGGCCCGCAGCGCCGCGTCGGCGGCCTCGGTGCCGGGGGAGAGGTGGGTGGCGACGTGGTCGCAGCCGGACTCGCGGGCGGCGGCGCGCAGCAGCCGGACGGCACTGTCCCGGTCGCCGGGGCGGACCACCAGGTCGGCGAGGGTGAACTCGGCCAGCGGGCCGCGCCGTCGGGGCCGGCCGACGGCCAGGCCGGTCAGTTCCTCGCCGCGGTGCACGGTGAGCACCCGGTAGTCCAGGCCGGGGGCCTCGCCGTACCGCCAGCGCAGGAACTCCGGGGTGCGGTGGACGGCGAGCCGGTGGTCGGCGGCGTCGGCGGCGGCGCGTTCGCGCAGCAGTTCGGCCAGCGGGCCGTGCGCGCCGGTCACCGCCGGATCGGCCAACCAGGCCCGGGCGGTGGGCAGTCGGCAGTCCGGGGGGCCGGTCGGTGCGGCGGCCGGACGGCGGGCGAGGGCGGCGCGCGCGCCCCGGGCGAAGGCGGCCGGGCGGACGGCGCGGACCGCGATCGGTACCCGGCCCAGCTCCTGCCAGCCCATCTTCCGGTAGCCGGGCAGGCTGTTGCCGTTGGGTGTGTTGAACACCAGCTCGGTGTCCCCGGCGACCTGGTCGAGCAGGTCCAGGGTGAGCCGGCGGAAGATGCCGCGGCCCTGGAAGTCGGGGTGGGTGGCGGTGTCCACGGGCCGGACGGCGTTGACCGGGCGGCCGTCCGCGCCGCCCGCCCGCCACTGCCAGCGCAGGAAGAGGCGGACCCCGGCCAGCCGGCCGTCGGCGGTCTCGGCGACCAGCCCGGGGCTGGCGCCGAAGGGATTGCGGAGGTGCTTCCAGGCGAAGAACTCGGCGGTGCGGGTGCCGGTGGGTCCACCCGCCAGGGAGGCGGTGAGCAGGTCGAGCACGGCGGGGAGGTCGGGCTCGGCCGGCGGGCGGAAGGTCAGCTCGGCGGGGGCGGGCAGGGCGCTCACGTCCGGACTCGCTCTCCCATCGGTGGTCGGGGGGTCAGCTCGGGGGGCAACTCGGTCGGGTCAAGGGGGAAACGCCGGCGCTCCGGGGTTCTCCGGGTGGGGCTGTCCGCTCAGTGCCGCAGGATCCGCGCGTACACCGCCTCGACGGCGCGCTGGGCGCCCGCCACGTCGAAGCGCTCGGAGCGCTCCCGGGCGGCGGTCGCGAGCCTGGTGCGCAGCTCGGGTTCCTCGGCCAGCCGGGCGAACGCGTCGGCCAGCGCGGACGGGTCGCCGGGCGGGACGAGGTAGCCCTGCTCGCCGTCGTCCAGCACCTCGGGCATGCCGCCGACCCGGGTGACCACCGACGGCAGTCCGCTGGTCATCGCCTCCATCAGGGCGACCGGCAGGCCCTCCTGACGGGAGCTCAGGGTGAACACGTCCAGTGCGGGCAGCAGTTGCGGCACGTCGGGGCGCGACCCGGTCATCAGGACGGCGTCGGCAATGCCCAGTTCGGCGGCCCGGGCGCGGAGTTGCCCCTCCAGTGGTCCGGCGCCGATCAGCACCAGCCGGGCCAGGGGGTGGCGGCGCAGCAGGTCCGCGTGGGCGGCGAGCAGGGTGGCCTGGTCCTTCTTCGGGGTCAGGTTGCCGACCGTGCCGACGACGAACGCCTCGGTCGGCAGGCCGAGTTCGGCGCGGGCGGCGGCCCGGGCGGCCGGTCCTGCGGCGGCCCCGGCCAGGTCGGGGCCGTGGTGCACCACGGTGACCCACTCGCCGGGGCGGCGCCGTCCCGGCGGGACGGTCCGGGCGACGGCGTGCGAGACGGCGATCACCGCGTCGTTGCGCCGGTAGGTGAGCGCGTTGGCCCAGCGGGTGGCCGGGCGGTAGCGCTCCCAGACGTTGTGCTCGGTGTGCACCAGGCGCGGCCCGGGGCCGGTCAGGGTGGGGGCGAGCAGCCGGGCGGCGGCGGCCGGTACCGGCATGTGGGTGTGCACCAGGTGGTACCGGCGCTCGGCGAGCAGTCGGCGCAGCCGCAGCGGCCAGCGCGGATCGGCCCGGCCCGGGGTGCCGGGGACGCCGCCCAGGCAGTGCACGGTCACCCCGGCCTCGGTGAGCGCCGGGGCGAGCGCGTCCTTCCACGGCAGGACGTAGGCGACCTCGATCCGGTAGCGCGAACGGTCGGCGTGGCGGGCGCAGTTGAGCAGCAGCTGCTCGGCGCCGCCGCGGCCGAGGCCCTTGGCCAGCCACAGCACCCGCACGGGGGCGTCCGCCGGCCCGGGCTCCGGCACCCGTTCCGGCGCCGGCTCTGCCCGCGGCGGCTCGTCCAGTGGCCCGCTCATCGCTCCTCCGCCTCGCGCAGCAGGGCCGGTTCGCCCTGGTCGCCGCCGTGCCCGTGGCCGTTGGCGCTGCCAGCACCGGTGCCGTGCGGACCTGCGCTGTTCGCACCGGTGCCGTTCGGACCTGCGCTGCCCGGGCTGCCGCCGTTCTCCCCGGACGCGCGCCGCGCCCAGCTGGGGGTGGTCCGTCCGCCGCCGCGCTCCCCGGACGGTTCGGCGGCCCGTTCCGGCCCGGGAACGGACGTCCGCTCCGGCGTCGGCCCGGACTGGCGCGGCAGCGCCGCCTGCGGCTGCGGCCCGCCCCGCCCGGCCGGTCCGGACCCCCCGGTGCCGCCCGCGGGCCCGCGCCGCCGCCGACCGGAGGGGCCGTAGGTACCGAGCAGGGCCACGCCCGCCACCGGCACCCCGGTCCGGGAGAGCAACTCGGCCACCCGGTCGGCCTGTTCCGGGGTGACATTGCCGCTGCGCACGGTGACCAGCACGGCGTCCGCGTGCTGCACCAGGTCGTAGGCGTCGTTGGCGTGCAGCAGCGGGGAGGTGTCGATCAGGACGACGTCCGCGTGCGGCCGGACCCGCCGCAGCACATCGCCGGCCCGCAGCACCAGCGCCGCCGGGTACGCGGTGGTGTTGCCGCCGGTGATCAGCGAGACCCCGGCGACATTGGTCGGCCGGATCAGGTCCTCCAGTTCGTCGAGCCGCTCACCGCTGAGCAGTTCGGCCATCCCGGGTCCGTCGCCCACGCCGAGGTGGGTGTGCAGCTGCGGGTGGCGGAAGTCGCAGTCCAGGACGAGGACGCCGCGGCCGGTCTCGGCGAGCGCGGCGGCCAGGTTGGCGATGGTGATGGTCCGGCCGTCGCGGCTGCCGCCGGAGGCGACCAGGACCACCGGCGCCGGCTCGGTGAGCGGGCGCGGGACGGCCCGCTTCGGGTCCCGGTCGTCACCGCCGGCCGGCCGGGCCAGGGTGTCCGGGCCGGTCAGCAGCAGGGTGGAGCGCAGCGAGCGGTAGGCCTCGGCGGCCGGGTCGGACGGCCGGGCGCGCACCAGCGGTTCGCGCACCCGGCGCTGCCGGCGGGACAGGTGCGGCACTTCGCCGATCACCGGCAGGTTGAAGGCCTCCTCGACCGCGTTGCGGCTGCGCAGCCGGGTGTCCATCCGGCTGAGCATGAGTGCCGCGACCACACCGAGCGCGAGGCCGAGGAACACCGCCAGGCCCAGCCGCACGCTGCGGCTGGGGGAGGAGAGCAGGTTGCTGGTGCCCTGGCGGGCGTCGATGCTGCCCCACTGCTGGATGGCGTCGGTCTGGGCGCTGTTGGCCAGCTTGCTGATCGTGGTGAGGGTGGTGGTCAGCGAGGTGTTGGCGGCGGTCAGCTTGGGTTGGAGCTTGGGCTGGTCGGCGGGGGAGGAGCGGTTGTACTGGGCCTGGATCTCGTTCAGCTGCTGCTGCTGGGCTTCCGCCTGGGCCTGCAGCTTCTTGATCGTCTCCGCGGTACTGCGGGCCGACTCGTCGCTGTAGCCCTTGATGATCGCGGCCGAGTAGGCGGTGGCCAGGTCGGAGCAGGACTGCCCGGTGGGGCCGGTGGTGGCGATGGTCAGCATCTGGGGGCTGTCGGCGGTGACGGTGCGGCGGGCGATCACCTCGGAGGCGTCGGTGATGCCGAGCTGTTTCGCGGCGGCCGCGGCGACGTCCGCGCCCTGGGCGTAGGAGAGCACCTGGTCGGCCCGGACGGTGTCGCCGGCGCCGGCGACCGGGGTGATCGCGACCTTGCACTTCCATTTGGCGTTGTCCACCGTGTCACCGGTCGGGGTCAGCAGCCAGCCGACGACCAGCGCGGCGAGCGTGCAGCCGACGAGCAGTCGCCAGTAGCGCCGCAGGACGGTGAAGTGGTTTGCCGGTTCCACCGGTTGGATCCCCTCGCGTTCGTGGTGCGGTGGTGCTGTCAGCGCCCGTCGCCTCCCGGTCCGGGAGGGCGGCGGGTCCGGGTACCGCTGGTCGGGTCACGCCCCGGGGCGTGACCGGCACACCCTCGCGGGCACGGTGGAATCCCTCGGCTGATGTCGCAACCCGCCCCCCTGACGACTCGCGGACAACGTCCTGAACGACGTACTCCCCACGGCGTGGTCCGGCCCGGTGGTGCATCGCGTGCGCCGCACGCCGACCGCCGCCCCCGCCGGATCCCCTTGCGATGCTTCCCGAGCCCCGACGTGCGGCGCAACCGCTTTGGCGATACTGGCCCGGGAGATCGCGTACACCGGCCGCCGACCCGCCCGGATCCGGACAGAACGGGCCGTCGGCGTGTGTGCGTCCCCGCACTCGGCCGGTTTGCGTCCCCGCACCCGGGCCGGGCGCGCACCGCCGACGGGTCCGGCCCCCGGAGTGCCCGGGCCCCGGACGGGCTCAGACCGTCCGCAGCCGCAGCGAGCGCTCGTAGAACCCCACCATCTGCGCCGACACCTGGTGCAGCGTGAACGAGGTCAGGAACCGGGCCCGCGCCGCCTTCGCCCGCACCCGCGCCGAGGCCCGGTCCTCCAGGGTGTCGACGAGCGCCGCCGCCAGCGCGGCCGGGCGCTCCGGCGGCACCAGCCGGGCGTAGTCCTCGGACCCGACCGTCTCCCGCAGGGCCGGCACATCGGCGGCCACCAGCGGCACCCCGACGCCCATCGCCTCCATCGCCGCGCTGCCGAGCCCCTCCCAGCGGGACGGCACCGCGAACGCGTCCGAGGCCGCCATCAGGTCGAACACGTCGTCGCGCGGCCCGAGGAACCGCACCCCGCCGGTCGCCGCGGCCAGCGCCCGCAGCCGCTCGCTCTCGCCGCCCTCGCTGCCGGCCAGCAGCAGCACCGCCTCCGGCTCCGCCCGCAGCACCTCGGGCCAGGCCTCCAGCAGGACGTCCAGGCCCTTCTGGTACTGCTGCCGGGCCGCGGCCAGCACCACCGGCACGTCCTGCGGCAGCTCCAGCGCCGTCCGGACGGCGGCCCGCCGGTCCGGCGTCACCGAGCCGAGCAGCTCCGGGTCACGCCCGCGCGGCACCACGTCGATCCGCTGCGACGGCACCCGCAGCCGCCGGGCCATCGCCCCGGCCACGTACCTGGTCAGCGCGTGGAAGCGCCGGGTGCCCTGCGCGGTGGTGGCGTCCACCGCCTGCGCGGCCCGCACCTTCCACGGGTTCAGCCCGCGCGCGTTGCGGTGCTCCGGCCCGTACGCCGCGTTGACCAGGCTGGTCACCACCGGGGTGCGGGCCGCCAGGGCGGCCGCCCGGCCCAGCACGTCCGACTCGTAGAGCGTGGTGTGCACGAGGTCGGGCCGCCGCTCGCGGACCAGCCGGTGCAGTGCGGCGACGGTGCCGCCCCGGGTGGGCCGGCCGACCCCGAACACATCGGCCCCGGCCGAGGTGAGCTCGGGCTGGAAACCGCCGGGCGAGTCCTTGAGGTACGCGACGTCGAGCTTCACCCCGGCCCGTACCAGCTGGGGGGTCATCGCCACCAGGCCCTGCTCGGCCCCGCCGACCCGGCTCACGCTGTCGATCACATAGAGCACATGCACAGGCCAACCCCCGCCCTCCTGGGCGCCCCCGGTCTCCCGTGCCGGGAGGGCGCCCTGACTGCCGCTCAGCATCGCAGGTCGCGGTCGGCACCCGCCAGCGGTTCGGTCAGACCGGCGCGGGGGCGGGTGCGCCGCAGGCCGGGTGCCGCGGACCGGACGCCGGCGAACGGTCAGGGGGCGGTCGACGGCGCGGAACGGGGGCGCGTGCACCCCGGGTGGGGCGCACGACGGCTTCCGACCGGCGCCCTCCCGGAGGCCGTACGCCGACCTACGGACCACCGCCGGGTTGCGCGAAGGGGTCGTCCCTGACGGGGCGCTGTGCCAAGGTCGTTGCCATGCCCGAAGCGACACCGGTCAGGACGGCCGGAACCCGCCCCCGCATCCTTCACCTCATCACCGATCCACGCCGTCGCGGCGCCCAGAACCTCGCCCGCGACCTGCACCGCGAACTGCGCCGCCGGGGCCAGGCCTCCGCACTGCGCGCCCTCGCCCCGCACCCCGACGCCCACCCGGACGCCCCCGACACCCGCGCCACCGCGGTGCTCGGCCCCGGCCGGCTCCACCCGCGCACCCTCGCCGCCCTGCGCACCGCCGCCCGCACCGCCGACCTCGTGGTCGCCCACGGCTCCTCCACCCTCCCGGCCTGCGCCCTCGCCCTCGCCGGCACCAGCACCCCGTTCGTCTACGTCTCCATCGGCGACCCCCGGCACTGGACCGCGGGACCGGTCCGCCGGCTGCGCACCGGCGCCCTGCTGCACCGCGCCGCCGCCGTCACCGCCCTCGCCGACGAGGCCGGCGAACTGCTCGTCGAACGCTTCCGGCTGCCCGCCGGCCGGGTCCGCACCATCCCCAACGCCCGTGCCGCCGACCGCTACCCGCCGGCCGCCGACGAGGCCGACCGCCGCGCCGCCCGGCAGGCGCTCGGCCTGCCCTCGGACGGCCTGCTGGTGGCCTGGCTCGGCGCGATCGCCCCCGAGAAGCGCCTGGACCTCGCCCTCGACGCCCTCGGCCGGCTCCCGGACGTCCGCCTCGCGGTCGCCGGCGACGGCCCGCAGCGCTCCGCCCTGGAGCGACATCCCGCCGCCGCCCGGGCCCACTTCCTGGGCACCCTCGCCGACCCGGCGCCGCTCTACCGGGCCGCCGACGCCGTCCTGCTCAGCAGCGACAGCGAGGGTGTGCCCGGGGTGCTGATCGAGGCGGCGCTGGCCGGCCTGCCGGCCGTGGCCACGGACGTCGGCTGGGTCGGCTCGGTGGTCCGGGACGGCGTCACCGGCGCGCTGGTCGCCCCCGGCGACCCGCCGGCCCTCGCCGAGGCGCTGGCCAAGGTGCTGGCCGGCGACCGGGCCGGACTCGGCGCCGCGGCCCGGGCGCACGCGCTCGCCCACTGCGAGCTCGACGTGGTGGCCGACGCCTGGCAGCGGCTGTTCGGCGAGGTCTGCGGACGCGGCGGCGCGGCCGGACCCGCCGGACCCGCCGGGCCTGCGGCGAAGGACGGCCCGGACGGTGCGGCGAAGGCGGGCCCGGACGGCGGACGCGGCTGACGCGTCCCGGTGCGCCGGGCCGGGTGCGCCGATCGGGCGAATCCCGGCCCGACGCACCGGGACGACCTGGCCGATGACGTTCCGTCACCGCCACACTGCCCCGTGTGAAGTCGATCCTTCGAACCACCCTGCTGCTCGCCGTCGCCGCCGGGATCGCCGCATCCCCCGTCCAGGCCGGCGCCGTCACCCACCAGCCGCCCAGTGAGGGCGCCCAGTACGTCCGCCTCGACCACCCGCAGCCGGTGCGCGAGAGCGCCCGCACCGAGGCGATCGAGTTCTTCTGGTACGACTGCGGGCACTCCCAGCAGCTCGAACAGCCGCTCCAGGCCTGGACCGAGCGGCACCGCGCCGACGTCGACCTGCGCCGCGTCCCGGCCATCTGGCAGGGCAGCCGCGAGGAGACCGCCCAGCGCGGCCACGCCCGCCTCTACTACACGCTGGAGCGTCTCGGCCTGGTCGAGCGGCTGCAGGCCGCCGCCTTCCGCGCGGTCCACAGCAACGAGCAGGACGTCACCACCGAGGACACCGCCACCGACTGGGCCCTGCGCCAGGGCGTCGACCAGCAGGCCTTCCGCGAGGCCTACCGCTCCGAGGACACCCTGCGGGCCGTCGACGAGGCGGCCGCGCTGTTCGTCCGCTACGGCATCAACGAGCTGCCGACCGTGGTGGTGCAGGGCGAGTACCGCACCTCGCCGACCAACGCCGGCGGGGTCGAGGCGATGCCCGAGGTGATGGACCACCTCGTCACCCAGGACCAGCAGCGCCACCCGCGCGCCCACAAGCTGTACTGACGTCACGCCACCCCTCCCGACCTCCGACGGGCGGGCCGGTCGCACCGCGACCGGCCCGCCCCTTTTCGGTCGTCGGCCGAGGTGGGGCCGATCACCTTCACCGAACCGACCCCCGGCGGCCACACTCTGTGCCAGAGTGGGGCCGGGCCGCACCGTGACGGCGTCAACAGCCTTGGTGACGGGCCCACTTCTCGATACCGCCGGTACCGGAGAGGGCAGGTGTCCGTGGGGGGACAACGCGCGCAGCTCGTCGACGAGCGCGACAGCCAGACAACGCAGGCCCCGGGGCGACGCCCGTCGGCCGCCGACGGGCCGCCGCCCGAGCTGATCTTCAAACGCGGGCTCCGCCCGGCCCAGGTGGCCCGCGAACTGTGGGGCGCCCGCGAACTCGTCCGCGCGCTCGCCGAGCGCGACCTGCGCGCCCGGTACAAGCAGGCGGTGCTCGGCTTCGCCTGGGCGGTGCTCACCCCGCTCGCGCTGTGCGCCATCTTCACCCTGGTCTTCCGCCGTGCCGTGCACGTCGAGACCGAGGGCGCCGCGTACCCGCTGTTCGCCTATGTCGGCCTGATCGTCTGGCAGTTCTTCAGCAACACCATGAACCAGGGTGCGCTGAGCCTCGCCAACAACCTCAGCCTGCTGAACAAGGTGTACTGCCCGCGCGAGGTGTTCCCGCTCGCCACGATGCTGGTCGCCACCGTCGACATGCTGATCGGCACCGCGGTGCTCGGCCTGCTCTTCCTGGTCTTCTGGACCGCCCCCGCCGTGACCTTCCTCTGGGTGGTGCCGCTGCTGGGCATCCAGTTCGCCTTCACCTACGGCATCGCCCTCGTGCTCTCGGTGGCCGTGGTGTACCTGCGCGACGTCCGCCACCTGCTGCCGATCATCACCCAGATGGGAGTGTTCGCCACCCCCGTCGCCTACCCGCTGGCCCAGATCCCGGAGCGGCTCCAGGAGCTGTACGTCGGCGTCAACCCGCTCGGCGCCGTGATCGAGGGCTACCGCAACGCCCTGCTGTACGGGCGGGCGCCGGACGCCGCGCTCACCACGATCGCCGCGGTCTCCTCGGTGGTGTTCCTGGTCGGCGGCTACCTGCTGTTCAAGAAGCTGGAGACGGGGATCGCCGATGTCGCCTAGCCAGACCCTCCCGCTCGGGACCATCCGCACCGACCAGGTGTGGAAGCGCTTCAAGGCCGACCAGCAGCGGATGCTGCTGCGCGACAAGGTCGACTCGCTGGCCCGCCGGCTGCGCGGCGAGAAGGGCGAGGACTGGCGCTGGGCGCTGCGCGACATCTCGATGCACATCGAGCCCGGCGAGTCGGTCGGCCTGATCGGCTCCAACGGCTCCGGCAAGTCCACCCTGCTGAAGATGCTGACCCGGGTGATGTACCCGTACGGCGGGGTGATCGACGTGCGCGGCCGGATCGGCGCGCTGATCGAGATCCGGGCCGGCATCCACCCGGACCTGACCGGCCGGGAGAACATCTACCTGTTCGGCGCACTGCTCGGCCTGCGCCGGCGCGAGGTGGCCACCCGCTTCGACGACATCGTGGAGTTCGCCCGGCTCGGCGGCGCCATCGACCGGCAGGTGAAGTTCTACTCCTCGGGCATGCAGATGCGCCTCGGCTTCGCCGTCGCCGCCTATCTGGAGCCGCATGTGCTGCTGGTGGACGAGGTGCTGGCGGTCGGTGACGCGGTGTTCCAGCAGCGCTGCCTGGACCGGATGCGCGAGGTCGCCGAACAGGGCACCACCATCGTCTTCGTCTCGCACGACCTGCCCGCGGTGGAGTCCATCTGCCGGCGCGGCATCTGGCTGGAGCAGGGATCGATCCGGGTGGACGCCGGGATCAAGGACGCGATGGCCGGCTACCGCGACTCGATCGAGGCGCAGTCCGAGGCCGGCGGGCGCACCGGCGAGCCGCTCCAGCTGCTCAAGCACGAGGTGCGCGGCGAGGACCGGGACAGCCTCACCACCGACGAGCCGATGACCGTCGAGCTCACCCTGGGCGGCGAGTACCGGGGCGACGCGACCCTGCACCTGGGCGTCAGCGAGGGCACCTCCAGCCCGATCTTCCAGATCAGCCACGAGATCCGGCTCACCGGCGGGGACCGCCAGGTCTCCTGCGTGATCCCCCGGCTGCCGCTGCCGCGCGGCCGGTACACGCTCTGGGCCGGCGTCTACAGCATCGGCCGGACCGACGGCGGCACGCTGATGAGCTGGCACTCGGTGGGCCAGTTCGACGTGTTCGGGCCCATGCTGGACTCCCCGCCGCGTGCCGTCGTGCTGGCCGCGCCGGTGTTCGTCCCGCACCACTGGGAGGAGTGAGGCGTGAGATCGGTCCGGGTGCTCGTCCATCTCAACAATCTGGCCCTGGGCGGCGCCCAGTTGAACGCCGTCGACATCGCCCGCACCCTGCGCGACCGGGGCCACGACCCGGTGCTGTTCGCCCAAGGGGTGGACGGTCCGGCCCCGTTGGTCGAGGTCGCGGCCGGCCACGGCCTGGACGTGGTGGTGGCGGGCGGCCCCGACACCCCGCACTCCGAGGTCCGGCGCCGGCTGGGCCGGCTGGCCGCCGAGCACGGCAGCCAGCTGCTGCACGCCTGGGAGGTCAGGGCGGCCCGCAACTCCTACTTCGGGCCCGGCCGTTACGGCCGGATCCCGGTGGTGACCACCTTCTACGGGATCCGGATGCTGCGCGGCCTGCCCCGGCACCAGCCGCTGGTGCTGGGCCTCGGCGCGCTGCTGGGCGACGGCCGGGCCTTCGGCCACCGGGACGTCAGCCTGATCGAACCGCCGGTGAACACCGCCACGGACGCCCCCGGCCTGGTCGACGGCGCCGCGTTCCGCCGCCAGCACGGCATCGGGGAGGAGGAGTTGCTGCTGGCCATCGTCACCCGGCTGGTCCCCGCGCTGGAGAAGGACGCCGGCGCGGAGCTCACCGTGGACGCCGTCCGGCAGCTGGACGACCCCCGGGTCCGGCTGGTGATCGTCGGCACCGGCCCCAGTCTGGAGCCGCTGCGGGCCCGCGCCGCCGCCGCCAACGAGGCCCTCGGCCGCCCGGCGGTGCTGGTTCCGGGCCAGCTCGCCGACCCGCGCCCCGCCTACCAGGGCGCCGACATCGTCCTCGGCATGGGCGGCTCCGCCCTGCGCGGACTCGCCTTCGGCAAGCCGGTGGTGGTGCACGGCGCGGCCGGGTACACCGCCGTGCACGAGCCGGGGCCGCTGGTGGAACCGCACGCCTCGCGCTGCATGTACGGCTTCGGGGACGGCTCGCGGGCGCCCGAGGCGCTGGCCGCCCAGCTGCGGGGACTGCTCGACGATCCGGTGCGCCGGGCCGAACTGGGCGCCTGGGGGCGGGAGTGGGTGGTCGGCCGGTTCTCGCTGGAGAGCGTCACCGGCGCCTTCGAGGAGCTCTACGCCCGGGTGCTCGCCCGGCCGGGCCGCGTGGTCGGCTGGCTGAAGGACCTGGAGCAGATGACCAGGTACGAGTTCACCAAGCCGACCGCCCTGCGGCTGCTGGGGCGGTGACGTCGGTTCTCTCCTGATCGGTTCTCTCCTGATCGGCTCTTCCTCTAACCGGTACTCAGGTGTTTAATGGTTAGCATGAGCGAGCTGACGATCCCGCACATCCACCACCGCCACGTCGACGTCGACGGCCTGCGCATCTTCTACCGGGAGACCGGGCCGGCCGACGCCCCCGTGCTCCTGCTGCTGCACGGATTCCCGTCCGCCTCCCACCAGTTCCGGCGGCTCTTCGACGCACTCGGCACCCGCTACCGGCTGATCGCCCCCGACTACCCCGGCTTCGGCCACAGCGACAGCCCCGCACCCGAGGCCTTCCGTTACCGCTTCGACACCCTGGCCGATGTCGTCGAGGGCTTCTGCCTGGCCCTCGGCCTCGACCGCTTCGCCCTCTACGTCTTCGACTTCGGCGCCCCCGTCGGTCTGCGGCTCGCCACCCGCCACCCCGAGTGGATCACCGGCCTGATCGTCCAGAACGGCAACGCCTACGAGGAGGGACTCTCCGCGCAGGCCCGGGAGTTCATCGCCAACCGCCCCGGCGTCGAGGGTGCCGCGGAACGCGCCCGCGCCATCCTGGTCGAGGAGATCACCCGGGCCCAGTACGAGGGCGGTACCGGCGACCCCTCACTGGTCGCCCCCGACGGCTGGACCCTCGACCAGCACCACCTCGACCTGCCCGGCCGCAAGGACATCCAGGTCGAACTCGCCCTCGACTACCACAGCAACGTCGAGCTCTACCCCGTCTGGCAGGACTGGCTGCGCACCCACCGGCCGCCGGCCCTGGTGGTCTGGGGCCGCAACGACCTGTTCTTCACCGAGCCCGGCGCCCGCGCCTTCCTGCGCGACCTGCCCGACGCCGAACTCCACGTGTTCGACACCGGGCACTTCGCGCTGGAGGAGAAGCTGCCTGAGATCGCCCCGCTGATCGACGACTTCCTCGCCCGCCTCAAGCCCTGAGGGGCGTCCGTCCCGCCGGGTCAGTCCCGGCGCAGCAGGAGGGTGACGAAGCCCAGCGTCCCCCGGTAGCCGTGCAGCCACTCCGCACGGTGCAGATCGGCCGCCGCCCGGGCGTCCGCCGCGTCCGGGTGTCCCGGGTGGTCCAGCGCCCAGGCGGCCAGCGAGCCCGTCCAGGAGAACTCGTAGTCGTCCCACTCCGCCGGGCTGCTGACACGGCCGAACACCGGCGTCCACCCGGCCGCCACCACCCGGTCGACGGTGGTGGCCAGGTCCGCGTACTCCTCGCGCGCGGCACCCAGGCCGCCCAGCGCCGCCGACGAGGGCTCGCGCTCCCAGAAACCCTCGCCCACCAGTACCCGGCCGCCCGGCGCCAGATGCTCCCGGGCGGCGGCCAGCGTCGGCAGCAGCCCGCCGAAGGCGTGCGTCGCGCCGACGTTCAGGACCAGCTCGAAGGGCTCGCGGTCGGTGAACTCCCGGGCATCGAGATGGTGCAGCCCCAATCGCCGCTGCCCCCCCGCCGCCTCCGCCGATTCCCGGGCCCGGGTCAGCGCGCCCGCGTCCAGGTCCACCCCGACCGCCCGCCGGCGCGGCCGCGCCGCCAGCGCCCGCAGCAGCCAGCCGCCCTGCCCGCAGCCGAGGTCGAGGATCCGCCCCTCCTCCTCCGGGCCGAGCGCCCGCTCCAGCAGCGTCGCCACGGCCTCGTCGGAGAGCGGCGCGGCGATCGGGTGATGGGCGTGGGCGAGCCGGGAGATCGTCTGACGGTCCATTCGAACAGTGTGGCCCACCCGGCCCCCGTCCGTCCGGCCTTCGCCCCGCCTGCCCTTCGCCCCGCCTGCCCTTCGCCGCATTCGGCCTTCGGCCCGTCCGCCTTTTGGGCGTCCGCCCCCTACCCGTACGTCCGGCCCTTCCAGGCGGCACCCCGGCCGCGCCAGTGCTGCACCGCCGAGTCGACCGTCATCAGCAGGTACAGCGCAGCCGTGAACGGCAGCAGCAGCGCGGCCGCCGCCGGCTGCCGGTAGTAGCGCAGCATCGGGACGAAGGTGCCCGTCATC